>DAIRCP010000124.1:0-6593 GCA_036796635.1 Prevotella sp.
CAGTGGATGTCTCATCAAGATAGGGTATGGTGTACTTCATGAATCCTGTGCCACAACATGTTGCATGCTGGACTTCAGCGCAGGGTTTAGCTTCTGACAGATGATTGTGCCCTGAATGAACTTTTTCACTGCATAAAAAACTATCGCAAAATTAATAGATTGGTGTCACGGTGCCAGGTTTGTGCTGTTCATTAAATATGATGCTAGATAAAAAATCTATAGAACAAACGATATTGTACTCGTTTGCAGATAATTTGTTTGTGAAAACAGTATACGCGAGCAAAATTTTCTTATATTTTAAAAGTGTTTGGATAAATAAACTATAATTACTATCTTTGTACCCGATTTTAATTTATAAATTCAGAGATATGAAGACAAATATTCTAGGCTACCCAAGGATTGGCAGACAAAGAGAATTAAAGAGAGCATGTGAAGCTTTCTGGGCAGGACAGATAACTAAGAAGGAGTTAATCAGTCAGGGTAAAGCAATCAGAAAAGAGAACTGGACATTACAGCAGGAAAAGGGTATAGACTTGATTCCGAGCAATGACTTTTCCTTTTATGATCAAATGTTGGATATGACGGTATCTGTGGGAGCTATCCCGAAGCGCTACAAGTCGCTCGCAGATGATGCAACATCATTGTATTTCGCGATGGCACGGGGTATTCAGAATGACAATGAAGATATCATAGCTATGGAAATGACGAAATGGTTTGATACCAATTACCATTATATTGTACCGGAATTTGTGAAGGATCAGACATTTTCATGGTCTGATGCTAAAATCATCAATGAATTTAAGGAGGCAAAAGGGCTAGGAATCATTACGAAACCAGTGATCATAGGACCTGTTACATATTTATTGTTGGGGAAAGAGAAAGAAGAAGGTTTTGACAGACGTGACTTGATAGAACGTCTTCTTCCTGTATATATTGAAATACTCCAGACGTTGGAAAAAGAAGGCGCAGAGTGGATACAGATAGACGAGCCATGTCTTGTACTTGATTTGGATGAAAGTACGAGAACATTGTATCATAAGACATATAAAACGATTAGGGAAAACACAAGTATGAAAGTCATGCTTACTACTTATTTTGGAGGGTTGAAGGATAATACGGATTTAGCTTTGCACCTGCCTGTTGATGCCATTCATATAGACTTGCAGAAAGGATCAGAGCAACTGGGTGGTGTACTTGACAAATTACCGGAAGATAAAATATTATCACTAGGTATTGTGGATGGAAGGAATATATGGAAAAATGACTTCGACAAGTCTCTGTCTGTCATCTCACAAGTAAAGGAAAAAATAGGTGAGAAGAGGGTGATAATATCTGGTTCTTCCTCGTTTCTGCATGTGCCCTATGACCTGGAAAATGAAAAGAATGAGAATGTCTTGCCGAAAGACATTAAAAGATGGTTGGCTTTTGCACGCCAGAAAGTGGATGAACTGATCATGCTGAAAGAACTATCCAGTAAAGCTCCGACGGAGTATGCACGGCAAAGCTTGCAGAGAAACAGAGCGGATATAGTAGCTAAACATCACTCAACAATCGTACATAATGAATGCGTAAAGAAACGACTTGGGGCGATAACAGAAAAAGAAATTCGGCGTAAGTCTCCGTTTGACAAACGGATAAAGGAACAACAGCAACTGCTCCACCTTCCATTGTTCCCTACTACCACTATCGGTTCCTTTCCACAGACAAAGGAAGTTCGCTTGTGGCGTTCCCAGTTCAAAAGAGGAGAAATTTCCCGTGAAGACTATAATAATCATCTGAAAGAAGAGACGACTGCATGTATCCGATGGCAAGAAGATATAGGATTAGATGTGTTGGTACATGGTGAGTTTGAACGTAATGACATGGTGGAATATTTCGGGGAACAATTAGACGGTTTCACCTTTACACAAAATGGATGGGTACAGAGTTATGGATCACGCTGTGTAAAACCTCCTATTATCTTCGGTGATGTGGCCCGCCCACATCAGATGACGGTAGATTGGGCAAAATATGCGCAGAGTATTACATCAAAACCCGTGAAAGGAATGTTGACCGGACCGGTGACTATTCTTGAATGGTCATTTGTGAGAAACGACCAACCGCATTCCGTTACCTGTTTACAGATAGCACTGGCGATAAGGGATGAAGTGCGCGATCTGGAAAAGGCCGGAATCAAGATAATACAGATAGACGAACCTGCCATTCGTGAAGGACTTCCGTTACGCCATAGTGAATGGAATGAATATCTGAAATGGGCAGTGGACAGTTTCCGTATTTCAGCCAGTGTCGTACAGGATAAAACTCAGATACATACGCACATGTGCTATTCGGAATTTAATGACATCATGGAGCACATAGCCCGGATGGATGCCGATGTGATAACCATAGAGTGCTCACGCTCACAGATGGACCTACTGGATGTATTCCAGCGATTTGAATATCCAAACGAAATTGGTCCGGGAATATATGATATCCATTCCGCCCGAGTGCCCAGTGTGAGAGAGATGGTACAGTTGTTGCACAAGGCTGCTTCGTATATTCATGTCAGCAGACTGTGGGTCAATCCAGACTGTGGACTGAAAACCCGTGGATGGAGTGAAACTCATGCATCGCTGACGAGAATGATAGAAGCAGCAAAGAAAATAAGAAAGGAGTACACAGAAGATGGCAGTAATTGATTTGATTCGTTCGAAGGAGAAGACAGCATTCTCCTTCGAACTGTTGCCCCCGTTGAAAGGTAACAGCATAGAGAAACTGTATGCTACGATAGATATCCTCAAGGAGTATAACCCGCTCTATATTAATATCACGAATCATCAAAGTGACAATTGCAGGCGTCCATGCACAGTAGCTATAGCAGCGGCCATTCATAACAGATACAACATACCTGTGGTTCCTCACGTTACGTGCAGTGGATATACGCAGGAAGAAATAGAATATATGTTACTGGACTTACAGTTTCTGGGTATTACGGATTTATTGGTTTTGAGAGGTGATAAGAAAAAAGAAGAACTGGCATTTACACCGTTGGAGGGTGGCTGTTCACATGCTTTGGAATTGGAACATCAGATAAATGATTTCAATCATGGATTCTTTTTAGATGGTTCCGACATACATTTAGCAATCCGTCCTTATCATTATGGAGTGGCATGCTATCCGGAAAAGCATAGTGAAGCTCCAGATATGGATAGTGATCTCTTTTGGCTGAAGAAAAAAGTTGATGCTGGAGCTGAATATGCGGTGACACAGATGTTCTTTGATAATGACGCCTATTTTAGATTTGTAGATAAAGCTGAGGCTGCCGGCATAAATATTCCTATTATACCAGGTATCAAACCGCTGTATAAATTATCGCAACTAACAAGTATTCCCCGTATCTTCCAAGTGAATTTTCCGCCTTTACTACTGAATGAACTAAAGAAATGCAAGGATAATGAAACTTTCAGGGAAGTAGGCCGGGAATGGTGTATACAGCAATGCAAAGAGTTAATTAGTCATGGTGTACCTAGTATTCATTTTTATACGATGGGACAGGCAGAAACTATTGTTGGTATTGCAAAATGGCTATTTTAGCATATAAAAAACTGTAAAATGGCTGTAATGTCGGATAAATATTCTATATTTGTAGCCATAAATAGAATATGGTATGGAAGAATTGGATGAAACAGACAAAAGAATATTGCGGATATTGCAGAAAGATTCCAAATTGACAACCAAGGAACTAGCTGCCAAAGTGAATCTATCACCAACTCCCGTCTTTGAACGTCAACGACGATTGGAACGTGAAGGTTATATAGAAAAATACGTGGCTGTCGTAAATCCCCACCGAGTGGGGAATGGGCTGATTGTTTTGTGTAACATACGGCTTAAGCAGCACACCCAAGTTCTTATACAACAGTTTATGGATGCTGTACAGGATTTGGAAGAAGTTACAGAGTGCTACAATACTAGTGGAGATTATGATTTTCAAATCAAGGTATATGTAAGCAATATGAAGCATTATCAGGAGTTTATGCTTAATACTTTAGGTACAATTGATTGTGTAGGAAGCCTGCACAGTATATTTGTCATAGGTGAAATTAAGGATTCGCATACGATACCAGTGTCATTATGATAAAAAGACGTATGCAAATCACCAATGACTTGTATACGTCTGGAATAATCGATAAAAATGTTTGAATATTCACTTGCGGAATTTGCCAGTGGAGTAGACTGTGTGCCAGTTCTTGCACCTAATTCCTTGTTGAGCATATAAATTTTATTTGATCTATTTACTGAGTCCACTTTATAAAGTGGACTCAGTAAATTTAGAACAGATATGACAGAATAATATTTCATATCTGTTCTAATGATATTTTGCCCTTTTACTTATTTTTAGGTATTGCGTTTTTTCCATAAACGCCATACCTTTGCATTTGGAAATCAGATGTAATGGCGATGTATGTTTGTCGCCTTCTCTTTTGATATGAATAACCAATATTGTATTAATGAATAAGTTTAAAATTGAGTTGATGATGTGTGTGCTGGCTGTAATGGGGGTAGGAGCTCCTGATTCAGCCAGCGCGCAGGTAGCTGCTGCTGACAGTGTTATGGGACATGCGGGCAAACAGAGATTAAGTGTTGGCGGATATGGCGAGGTGGCTTACAGCCGTGAGTTTTATAGCGATAATGTATATAGGTATTCTAAAGCAGATGCCTATAAGAAAGATCCAAGCCATGGTAAGTTTGATATTCCGCATGCTGTCATTTATCTGAGTTATGACTTTGGTAAGGGGTGGACCATGGGTTCTGAGATAGAATTCGAACATGGTGGAACCGGCGTCTCGTATGAGAAGGAATATGAGGAAAGTGGTGAATGGGAGCAGGAAGTAGAGAAAGGTGGTGAGGTGGAACTGGAACAGTTTTGGATCCAGAAGTCTTTTTCACGGGCATTGAATTTGCGTTTCGGACATATTGTGGTACCTGTAGGACTTACGAATGCCCATCATGAGCCATTGAACTTCTTTACTGTATACAGACCGGAGGGCGAGGCAACTATATTCCCATGTACGTGGCATCAGACTGGTGCAAGTGTATGGGGCCATCTGGGAGAATTCAAATACGAAGTGCAGTTGCTGGCTGGTCTGAATGCTTTGAGTTTCAGTCGTGACAACTGGATTCAGAAAGGGGCCCTATCTGCCTTCGAGTTTGAACCTGCCAATAAGTATGCTGTTGCTTTGCGCATAGACAACTATTCCATTCCAGGCCTCAGACTTGGTGTGAGTGGATATTATGGTCATAGTATAGACAATTCAATGGGACGTGAAGCGAGTGATGATGCTACGTCAAGAAAGTTAAAAGGCGCTGTCACAATAGGTACTTTTGATTTCACATACAATGCTCATAACTGGATAGTACGCGGAACTTTTGACTATGGACATTTGAGTGATGCCAATGATGTAAGATTGCTTACCGGCAGACAGACTAAGACATCACCGTTCAATCGTGACTATGTGGGTAAGGCAGCCATGGCAACCAGCTTAGAAATGGGCTGGGATGTACTGTCACAGATAGAGAAACAAAAACATGATGGAAAAAAACTATATGTGTTCGGACATTACGAATATTACGATTCTTATATCCCCACATCAGAGGAGCCCTCTTATTCTTATACCAAGAAAAACCGAATAGCTTTTGGCGTCAACTATTATCCACTGCCACAGATTGTAGTCAAAGCCGAGTATTCCAAGAGATTTCTCAATAGTGGATACAATGATGAGCCGTCTGTATCCGTAGGTGTCGCTTATGAGGGATTTTTCTTGTAAATGCATGTAGGCAATATAACAAATATAATGATTAAATAAAAGAAAGATGAAAAAATTAGCAAGTTATTCAGTAGCGCTACTACTTGGAACAGTATTAACATTCTGTATGTCATCATGTTCTAGTGACGATGACAATAGTATCACTTCCGGATTGAGTGAGGGCGATCAATTTCTGCAACAGGCACTTGCAACGGATGTGAATAAAACGATAAACCCTACTTATAAAGTATTGGCAGATAGTTGTTCACAGTTGTACGAGGCATTGTCGGCAATGAAGGCGGGCAGTATTACACAGGCACAGGTGAATGCGGCTTGCACCATATTTCTTAATGCACGTGGCAATTACGAAAGAAGTGAGGCTTTCTTATTGGGTGCGGCATCTCATTTCAGCATAGATCCGCATATTGACTCATGGCCTCTAGATCTTGCTTCCCTACAGAAACTGCTTACTAGTGGCAACAGTATTGCTACAGCCAGCAATTATGATCAGAGTCTTATAGGCTTTCATGGTATAGAGTTTATTCTGTTTCGTGATGGAAAAAATCGTGATGCCTCAGAACTGAACAATAAAGATACATACAATGAAGACGGTCTGAATTTTACATCTGTAACAGGTGCCCGTGAAATAGAGTTTGCCACGGCTGTATCAGAAGACCTGCGCAATAGTGTATATCAATTGGAATGTTCCTGGAACGAGAATGCACCTAAGGAACACTTTACGACACTAGATAATCTAACCTGAATTATTCATAGAAATAAAAAAAGAGAACGTTTCCTTGCATATATGCA
>DAIRCP010000125.1:0-4109 GCA_036796635.1 Prevotella sp.
CGATGTGCAAAACAATGATTTTGGATGGGCACATCTGCCATTTTCCTTTCTTGAGTAAAACACTGTCTTTATACTTATCACAGCCATGCTGAAGAATTTCATGCTGCACTTTATCTGTGTATCCGCAAAATGGATAAAGACAGGAAGAAGCCATGTACTGAATCTGTATACGACAAAAGACTATTATTCGGACATTTTCAGGGAGTAGGCGTCCCTTTGTCGCGGGTTATCGTTGAGTCCCATCCATTTGGGTGAGGGATTTTGTATCCAAGCCACACCAAAAGAACAATATAAAGGATAATAATTTTACCGTTACTATAAATGGTGGCAAAAAACAGCTCTCAAAATCATTTTAATTTATGCAAGAGATTCGCCTGCGCAAATAAGGCTATATAATTCATACCCTTCACTTTAGGGGATAAAAAAGAGAATGGTATGAATTATATAGATCAGGTTACTGACAGAGAAGCCACTTCGGGAGGTCTTCTGCTTTACCTCCTTAGTGGCTTCTCGTCAGTTTTTCATTTATCCGCATGTGTCATTTCATCTATCTGTTCCAGAATATGCTGATAATTCTTTTGTGTCTTGAAATGCAAACGCAATCCTATTATCGCGCCCAGAGCGCCACCAATACATCCGGATAAGAAGAAGATGGTAAAGGTTTCGCCACTGAACTGATGATACATTTCCAGGAACAGCCATACCAACCATATTATCAGAATAGGGATACCTATCTTCAACCAGTCGTGGTCCAGTTTTTTTGCTTTGGCTATTTTCTTACCAACCTCCATCAAGTCCATATCCAACAAACGGTTGTTTCGAAGATCTTTACCGTTAAAAAGAGTATAGATCAAGGCTGTTAATAAAAAAAAAGAAGTGTAAAGACATAGCCAGATAGATGTATGCATCAGGTAATAGAAGCACCAGAAGCAATAGGGGATAGCAAAAACACAAAGGAGGGACACGCCGAGATATCTACGATTGATATCAATTACTTTCTCCTTCATCACTTTACGCATCATCTTATTGTTGACGATTTGTTGTGTTTCCAATCTGCTCTTAAATGTATTAAGTTCTTCACGGAGCTGATTCAGTTCCAAATTAGAATCTTTTGTTTCCATAATCTTGTAGTTTTTTATTTGTTGTTCATCTTCTTTAATTCCTCTTTGATACGGTAGAGGCGAACCGAAACATACTTGGCTGTTATGCCCACGATGGCACCTATTTCATCATAGCTCATGTTTTCCAGCCAGAGCATGATGATGGCACGGTCGAAAGGACCTAACTTTGCAATGCGCTTACGGAGCATTTCCATTTGACGTGAGTTGGCATCCTCCTCTTCATAAGGATTGATATCCATCACAAGCGGTTCGGTACGGTGGCGTTTCTTCTTGCGGTCCAGTGAGATGCAGACGTTCAGACTCACTCTGTAAATCCAGGAGTTTACCTGACTGCGACCCTCAAAGGATGAGAAACTCTTCCATAGATTGATAAGCACTTCCTGAAAGAGGTCGTTCACCTCGTCCTGATCGCTGGAGAACATATAGCATACCGTATAGATAGTACTTCGGTGTTCTCTCACCAACTGTTCAAATTCGATTTCATTTTTCTTTTCTTTCATCGCATTGTTTTGTAAATGTTCTGAATGTTAGTCGTAGGATGACTGAGAATAACTACAAGATTTTCATTATTATTTTTATTTGGTGTTGTTTTTTATAAATAAAGTGTGTGCGATGAGAATAAAATAAGTGGCACCGATTATCGCAAAAACGGGGAAAAAGACGACAGAAGATTCGGGTATCACAAAGGGGATAAGGGTAATGGCTGCAGCAGGTGCAAAGCGCTTTCCGAAGAGGCTGAACATCAGAAAAACCAGCGACTCTGCTACGAATACGGCGAGCGACTTCCCTAAACCTAATGATGCACAGATTACAAGTCGTGATACAGTTCCTATCACAGAGGCAATAACCAGCATCCCCCAGGTCTGAAGCAGACGGAAACGGAATCCTCCTTTGGAATTGGACAATTCGATAAAGGTCACTATCAATGGTGGTGCCAGACAGAACCGATACCCCGTTTCTTCGGCAGCAATCATCAGGGGTAGAGATGTAAGTAGTAGCGCTCCCCATCTCAGCGGTGTGTGCCATGTAGGACGCATAGGGTGGTGGAGCTCCTCCTGTTCACGTAATCCGCTTGCGTCCATCATCCGTTGTCCCAACACAATAATGCTGACAATGATGAATACTGCCAAAGGATACAAGTAACTATCTATGCCTAGCAATACAGGCAGCATACCTACGGCAAAGGCGGGCGTTAGCGTCACGTTCATCGCCATCAGCAGTGATGCCACGATGATAAAAACGAGGCAGAGTCTCCCGGTAAGAGGTCCTGGCACATAGTTCACAATAAGAACCGCCGTTATCGCCACGATGGAGAGCAATAACAATGTCTTCCACCTGTTGATGCGCCATATCTGCTTATCCTGTACCCAGAATCCCACGGTCAGTGCCGCGATCTCCGGGATGATGGATTCCCTGAATCCCGTTATATCTGTCACTAGTGCCATGAGCGCCAACAATACCAGCGCCAATAGTATTCTGATGTTTTGTTTTGTCTTGCTCATTTTGTTGATTGTATCTTCTTTGCTAATCGCTGGCAAAGGTACATAAAAATATTGGAAATTCCAAAAAGACAAACGATATGACTATCGATAAAGCAAAACTATAAAAAGCAGACTGTCAGGCATTCTCTTCTGCCCATTTTATCAGTCCCATGATATTGGGCATCAGCGAATTACCGATATCCGTTAGTAAATAATAGGTTGAAGTTGTCACGCCATCGTCTATGCTGGATAATGACAGTTGTGCATACCCCTCGCGAGATAACAGATGATTGTTCACTAGTCTGTCCAATGTATCTCTGAGCATCTCCTGCGGACAATCGGGCAACAGATGACTCAATGCCTTGTCATCCATTATGCCCGATTCATCTTGATAGATGCACCAAAGCACCATCATAGACCATTCATCACTAAACTTGCTGATGACATTCCGTATCGGGCAATGCTGATAATCAGATAATGGAAGTCGGGGCATTTTCCCGACTTCCATCTTCTCATTCTTAATTGTTTTACTTCGCATCCTTGCTTGATTCTGTCATAAGATTGATTTAGTCAATCCCATGCGTTTGATACATGTAGAGATTAATATCCGATGGTGAAACGCTCCTGATGATGCATCGGTTTTTCCAGTTCATCCACCAGTGCCAGTGCATAGTCCTCCACAGAGATATGGCTGTTGCCTTCTGCATCCACGATGAGATTATCCTTACCCAGACGAAACTTGCCGGTACGTGAGCCCTTCTCGTCGAAGGTGCCTGCGGGAGAGAAGAATACCCAGTCAATGTCCTTTTCATTTGTCAGTACATTCAGATAGAATTCACCTAATGGGCGCACGCCATCCATAATCTCAGCTGGGATAGCGCCAGAATCTACCACACGCAGACCGGGAGCGCAAAACAATGTACCGGCACCGCCAACAATCAGTAGTCGCTTCACGCCGCTTTTCTTGCCAGCTTCCACTATCTTGGGATAATTGCTGCTGATAAGACGGGCGATATCCGGATTTGCCCAACCAGGGTTATAGGCTGATATGATGGCATCTTTACCTTCCGCAAGTTTGGTGATTGTATCCACATCGTCTACGTCTGCCTTCACAGCCGTCACCAAGTCATTCTTGACTACCTTCTCAATGTTACGTACCACAGCCGTTACGTGATGACCACGACTAACCAACTCGTTCAGTACTGCTGAACCTACAAAACCCGTTGCTCCGATTAAAACTACATTCTTTTCCATAATTTATTCTTTTATTTTCTGATTATACATTCATGATATGACCTTTTTCTTTGGGATGCGATATATGTAGCATCCTTTCCCTAATCACGATGCAAAGGTAGTGCAAAATCACTTACCTTACAAGAGGGCACCAAGCAGAAACATACTTACCAAACAGTAGGAATTGTGCATCTATAAGCCCTTCAGATTTTCATCATTAACTATGATTAACTAAGTAACTATTGGTAACTTAATTAATAATGATTACTTTTGC
>DAIRCP010000125.1:4209-6508 GCA_036796635.1 Prevotella sp.
ATGCCGAGTTTGGAAGGTCTCATCACATGGGCCAAGGAAAATTTCAATCAAGTGGTTACAGATTAAAATACACCTCATCCGTCACGGGTTCAAGCCATTCATTGGATGCAGCTTTGCCCACTTTCGTGGTATAAGTAAGATGCTGGAACCATGAATCCTTGGCGGCACCATGCCAGTGTTTAGCCTCTGCCGGAATGGCAATCACCGTGCCGGGAGTCATCTTCACAGGTTTCTTGCCCCATTCCTGATACCAACCTCTGCCAGCCACACAGATGAGCACCTGTGTGCAGTCATGATGTATGTGCCAGTTGTTGCGACAGGCAGGTTCAAACGTCACGTTCACCGGACCGCCCTTTTCAGCATCCATAGGCGCCAGATAACTCTTACCTATAAAATACTTGGCATATGCATCATTAGGCGTGCCGATAGGATAGGGTGTACTCATCTGGAATTCCTCACGCGTCTGAATATTACTATTCCATACCTCCTTGGCAAGATTGAACACAGCCCAGGCCTTAGGCCATCCGCAATAGAAAGCCGCATGGGTCACCATCTCGCTCAGTTCCTGCCGCGTCACCCCGTTGGCCTTGGCCGTCATCAGATGATATTTCAGAGACGAGTCTGTGATACCCTGAGCCATCAGAGAGAGCACAGTCACCAGTGAGCGCTGATGCAGACTTAGTTCATCCTGACGATTCCAAACTTCACCGAAGAGTACGTCATCATTGAGATGAGCGAATTCAGGTGCAAATTCACCGAGGGCGTTCCGTCCTGCGGTCTGTTTAATAACTTGTTTCATATTGCCTTGAGCATTTAAGTTGATGCAGGCCATGGCCCACAAAACTATGGTGATGGTCTTCTTCATCATGATTCTAATTCTTTTATCCGATGCAAAAGTACAAATAATCCCGCATATCCCCGTTACCAAAATCAGCGGAATACATACCATTTTTACGGAATTGTCATGTTGTAATCTATTATTTTATTCCACGATGAAACTAAATAATGGAAGAAGTTAGCGCATAATTGCAAAATAATCACTATATTTGTACCTGTATAATTTATCAAGTCATGAAGAAAGTATTGATTATAAGTACCAGTCCTCGTAAGGGCGGCAACTCAGATATGCTCGCCATGGAACTGATGAGAGGCGCAATAGAAGCAGGTAATCAGGTGGAATATGTGAGCCTCATAGGTAAGAACATCCAGTTCTGCCGCGGTTGTCTCACCTGTCAGAAGACATTGCGATGCGTCATTCACGATGATGCCGACGTCATCCGTGAACAGATGCTCCATGCAGATGTCATCGTGTGGGCCACACCTATTTATTATTATAGTGTCAGTGGGCAGATGAAGACGATGATAGACCGCGGCAATGCGCTCTATAAATCAGATTATCAGTTCCGTGATGTCTATCTGTTGGCTACAGCAGCAGATGATACGCCAACCGCCGTAGAGGGAGCAGTGAAAGTGGTTCTGGGTTGGATAGACTGCTTTGACAAGGCCTCACTCAAGGGTGTAGTCTTCGGCGGTGGTGTCAATCAGAAGGGCGACATCGATCACCATCAGGCACTGACAGAGGCTTACACGATGGGTAAGTCCATCTGAGGAATCCACTATATGAACGATTATAAAAACATATTATGATGAAAATAACAGATGGGTACATGCCCTATTTAGGTTATCAGACCTATTACAGAATTGTGGGCGAATGTGTAAATGACCGTAAACCGATATTGTTGTTGCATGGCGGTCCCGGAAGCACACATAATTATTTCGAAGTACTTGACCGACTGGCAGCAGAAGGCCGACAGGTGATATCTTACGATCAGATAGGTTGTGGAAAATCTTTTGTGGAAGGTCATCCCGAATTATGGACTTCAAAGGTATGGATGGATGAACTGATGTCCATCCGCAAGTATCTACATCTGGACCATGTTCATATCCTGGGTCAGTCGTGGGGAGGAATGCTTCTGATAGAATACCTCATCACACAGAATCCCCAGGGGGTATGCTCAGCCATCTTATCAAGTACATTGCCCGAAAATGAACTATGGTGCAGGGAACAACACCGGATGATACGGATGATGTCAGAGACTGACCAAAAAGCCATAGCTAAGGCAGAGACAACAGGTAATTATACAGAAGCAGAATACCAGAAAGCCAATGAGCGGTTTATGCTGCTGCATTGCGCCGGACCTGTGACGGAAGACAGCCCAGAGTGCCTGCGCCGCCCGAAGAAGGCTGGAACGGAATCGTATATTGTGGGATGGGGCCCCAATGAATATAATGCCACAGG
>DAIRCP010000126.1:0-6394 GCA_036796635.1 Prevotella sp.
GTGGTATCAATGCAGCAAAGAATTATCAGAATGATGGTGACTCTGTTTACCGTCTTTTCTATGATACCGTGAAGGGTGGCGACTATCGTGCCCGTGAGTCCAACGTATATCGTCTGGCAGAGGTATCCAATAATATCATTGACCAGTGTGTGGCTCAGGGCGTTCCTTTCGCTCGTGAGTACGGCGGTATGCTCGCCAACCGTTCTTTCGGTGGTGCACAGGTTTCCCGTACATTCTATGCCAAGGGTCAGACCGGTCAGCAGTTGTTGCTCGGCGCTTACTCATCATTGAGTGCACAGGTGAAGACCGGACGTGTAAAGCTCTTCACTCGTTATGAGATGGAAGATGTAGTCATCGTTGATGGACGTGCACGCGGTATCATCGCCAAGAACCTGGTGACAGGTAAACTGGAGCGCTTCACCGCCAATGCAGTGGTTATCGCTACCGGTGGATATGGTAACACTTATTTCCTCTCCACCAATGCCATGGGTTGCAACTGTACCGCAGCAGTACAGTGCTATCGTAAGGGTGCTTACTTTGCTAATCCTTCTTACGTACAGATTCACCCAACCTGTATTCCTGTACACGGCGAAAACCAGTCCAAGCTGACCCTGATGTCAGAGTCACTGCGTAATGACGGTCGTATCTGGGTACCTAAGAAGCTTGAGGACGCCAAAGCCATTCAGGCAGGCACCAAGCAGGGCTGGGATATCCCGGAAGAAGACCGCGATTATTATCTGGAGCGCCGTTATCCTGCATTCGGTAACCTGGTTCCCCGTGACGTGGCATCACGTGCCGCTAAAGAGCGTTGCGACAAGGGCTTCGGTGTGAACAATACCGGTCTGGCAGTGTTCCTTGATTTCTCAGAGTCAATCAACCGCCTCGGTTTGGATGTCATCATGCAGCGTTATGGTAACCTCTTCGAGATGTACGAGGAAATCAATGATGTATTCCCTGGCGATGTAGCCAATACCATCAATGGAGTGAAGTATTACAAACCGATGATGATTTATCCAGCTATCCACTATACAATGGGTGGTATCTGGGTAGACTATGAACTACAGACCAGCATCAAGGGTCTGTTTGCCATCGGCGAGTGCAACTTCTCTGACCATGGAGCTAACCGTCTGGGTGCTTCTGCATTGATGCAGGGTTTGGCTGATGGTTACTTCGTACTGCCGTATACCATTCAGAATTACCTGGCAGATCAGGCCATCTGGCCTGTTGTTCCTACAGACCGTCCAGAGTTTGAAGAAGCCGAGAAGGGCGTCAGCTCAGAACTCGACCGTCTGATGAATATCAAGGGAAAGCGTTCTGTAGATTCCATCCATAAGGAACTCGGTCATATTATGTGGGAACACGTGGGTATGGGCCGTACCAAGGAAGGACTGGAAGAAGGCTTGAAACTGATGAAGGAACTTCGTAAGGAATTTGATTCCAACCTCTTTATCCCAGGAAGCAAGGAAGGACTGAACATAGAGCTTGACAAGGCCATTCATCTCCGCGACTTCATCACCATGGGTATGCTCGTAGCTTACGATGCCCTCTCCCGTAATGAGAGCTGCGGTGGTCACTTCCGTGAGGAGTACCAGACCGAGGAAGGTGAAGCAAAGCGCGATGATGAGAACTTCTTCTACGTAGGTTGCTGGGAGTATCAGGGCACAGAAGACAAAGCCCCTGAACTCATCAAGGAACCATTGGAGTATGAGGCAATCAAGGTACAAACACGTAACTATAAGAATTAAAGACTATGGCAAAGAATATTAGTTTCACATTAAAATATTGGCGTCAGAACGGTCCACAGGACGAAGGTCATTTTGACACACATGAGATGAAGGATATTCCAGATGATACCTCCTTCCTCGAGATGCTCGATATCCTCAATGAGGAATTGATCGAAGCAGGCGAAGAGCCATTCGTATTTGATCACGACTGTCGTGAGGGTATTTGCGGTATGTGCTCACTTTACATCAATGGTACCCCACACGGAAAGACAGAGCGTGGAGCTACTACCTGTCAGCTCTATATGCGCCGTTTCAATGATGGTGATGTGATTACCGTGGAGCCTTGGCGTTCAGCCGGTTTCCCTGTTATCAAGGACTGTATGGTAGATCGTGGTGCCTTCGATAAGATTATCCAGGCCGGTGGTTACACGACCATCCGTACCGGACAGGCACAGGATGCCAATGCCATCCTCATTCCAAAACAGAATGCCGACGAGGCAATGGACTGCGCCAGCTGTATCGGTTGCGGTGCTTGCGTAGCAGCTTGTAAGAATGGCTCTGCCATGCTTTTTGTTAGCTCTAAGGTAAGTCAGTTGGCTTTGCTGCCGCAAGGCCGTCCAGAGGCTGCAAAACGCGCCAAGGCTATGGTTATGAAGATGGAGGAGCTTGGCTTCGGTAACTGTACCAATACTCGTGCTTGTGAGGCAGTGTGTCCAAAGAACGAGACCATCGCTAACATCGCCCGTCTGAACCGCGAATTCATCAAGGCTAAGCTCGCTGACTGATTCTCAGCCCCTCTCGCCTTGTTTCTTATGATTACGCAGTAATTATAGGTATAACATATTTTAAGCGCCACAAAATTGATTTTGTGGCGCTTTTTTTATGTAAAATTTGGAGTGAACGAATATTTTTTGTATTTTTGCAGTTGGGAATGAATACGATATTTTACATAAGTTGTACGGTTCTATTAATTGTTATCTTTGCAATACTGCTGTTTATGTATGGTAGAGCCCGTCAAATGAACGACGAAAATTTCCAGTTGCGCCGCCGTTCATTTATATCATTTTATATCCTGCTCGCCATCCATATAGGTTCATCCTATGACATCATCACCGATCAAGGTGCAGAAGTGCTGGCCACCTTTCCCATCTGTACGTTGTGTGTAGCCTTCATCACCTTCGCGATGATGACCTCCGCCTATTTCGGGCGCAAGCATCATCACAGTTTTTCCCTGTGGTTCGTACTGATGCAGTATCCCGCCATTATGCTGGTGATACATATTATTACCCGACTGTCGGGCAGATACGTCCGGATTCATTCCATGAACGACATTTTCTACGACCGTCAGGGCGCCATGCACGTCATCTTTGTGGGGCGGCTGGCCTTTCTTGCCGTAGTGGTCGTATGCTTTCTCTTTATGATAGTCCTGTTGGTAGATGCCTACGAATACTATCAGCGGCAGCAGCGTGTACTCAAAGTCTTAGAGAGTGTTAAGCGAAAAGTCATGCGCAGGGATGAGATACTCAATATCATCATTTATGCCGTATTACTCATCGTCATGATGTTTACATACCTCATACCTCATATATGGCCCCATATCATTATTAATGTGTTGATGACCTGTATGATAGGCAGAACCCTGTATGTTTACAATAACTTCCTGCGCTATTCAAAGATTCAAACACGTAAGGATTCCGTATTTGCCCATATTACCAGTAGAATCATGGTGCTGGCGGACCAGGAACGCAGCAACCCTATCTATCAGAGCAGTCCTACTCTCGAGGAAGTTGCAGATGCCCTCAAGGTGGACCGTCAGGATTTCAGTGATTATATTCATGAAGAGCTTGATACTAATTTCTCTGGATGGGTCAGTGATCAGAAGATGCAGCACATCGTTAGCCAACTTATTCGTACAGACCGCAAGATTAGTGAGTTGGCAGTGGTCTGTGGCTACAACAATGCCACTTCATTAAGCCGTGCATTCAAAGCCAAATATGGAAAATCTCCTTCAGAATACCGCGAAGCAAACAAAAATTCCTTGAATTTATAATTTATTGGTAATCAATAGATTAACAAATCCGCCTTGTCGGCCCATATTTTTTTTGGGGTCGATGTTCACCTTTTTTTTGTCGATGTTCATATTCGTTTTTCCCCTTTTTTGTAATTTTGCATCAAAGTCTATAGGGATATTTATGTTTATTTTTTATAATTACTCACTATTACTGGGGTGGATTACCCTGTTTGTGCTAGCCGTGATACTGTATGTACCTACGAGCGGAAAAAAGTACACTAAAACTTACACGCGTTCACGTCGTTTCTGCGGCACAAGTTTTCTGTCATTTGGCATCGGTATTTTCCTTCAGTGGTATTTTCATCCGCGGGTAAGCAATCCATTCATTGCACGTGCCTTGTATGCCACCTATTTCTGTTTAGGCAGTGTCTTTTTCTCCACGAGTCATATCACGCTGATTAATCCCCATTATCAGTGCAAGCGCAAATGTGCTGTAGACACATTGAGCTTGGTCCTGTCACTTTCCTTGATGTGGAGTGGTGCAGTGCAGCATATCAATTATCTGTTGAGTTCTGGCGAATGCGTATTTTTTCTGTATCTGTCGCATCTTTGCTACGTCTTCTTCCATTCCTATTTTGATGCCACCCACCGTCTGTCAGACCTTACCACAGAGGAGGTAGACCTGTTTGTGAAGTGGCTTCTCTTCAGTGTATACCTCATGATATTTTTCGCTTTCATGGGCGTTACGCTCAATATCATATTCGATTATTCACTGATTGTAGGAGGACTTGTCATGGATGCAGGTACCCTGGTCTTTATTTATATAGCCTGGACCTATATGGGATATATCCGTCATCTGGATACCGTCATTCCCATGTTGGAGGAGCCAGACTCAGACCCCAGTGTTGTGTTTGATTCAGCTACTTATCGAGAGGTCTGTCTGCGTATAGATGCCTGGATACGGTCAGGTGGATATACGCAAGAGAATATCAATATTCTGGAGCTGGCTAGTATTGTAGCTTCCAATCGTACTTACGTCTCCTGTTATTTCCATGACAAGGGCGACACATTCCATAATTACATCATCCGTCTGCGCATCCGTGATGCCAAGCAACTTTTGCAGAATCCGCATCTCACTGTTGAGGACGTAGGTAGCCGGATTGGATATTCCCGTACTCATTTCATCCGCATGTTTCGTTCTATTACCGGGATGACTCCAAGTGAATATCGTGATAAATTAGGGTAAAATGCAAAAATCTCGATGAAATGGGCAATTTTTGAATTTTGATAAAAATTAGCATGTCCCCCAATTTTACTGTCATGTCAAATCATTGTCATTTTGCGACACCAAAAAGTGAAAAAATGTTGTAGATTTGTGCCAGCTTTTCAGAATACTGGCTAGAGAGTAGCCAGAGCATCATATTGAATATATATATATAAACCATAAGAATATAATGAGAAAGAGAAGATTACTGTCATGTACACTACGGGCATTCATGAGCCTCTTGTTAACGTTCAGTGTCATTCAGGCATTTGCAGATGATGCAATTTATGACGAGCTTTATAATCGTCCTACCTATTTCCCTGAATGGAAACAGCCGTCTGAATGGCCTGTCACAATGAGTTATTTTACGTGTGCACGTATGGGAAAAAATGGAGACCGTCTTTACAACTATGAAGTAGCTGTGTACGATCAGAACAATAAGTTGCGCCATTGCGGCAGAAGCATAGCATGGCAGCGTAATTTATGTACGCTCACCATTCCGGGAGGATATGGTGATGTATTCCATTTCAAAGTCATCTATGGCGACTTTGTCAATCCTACCATAGTAGATGTACCGGAAACATGTTCATTCGTAGCCAATGATAATATAGGAGGACTGCTGAAGCCCTTCTGGCTTACCATCCCCGTAGCGTCAAAGCTGGATTTCTGGACCGGTGATGATACGGGAGCCGCCTCCGGAACGATAGCCGGCAAGGATGTCACTGCCGGTACAGTATCCAGTCTTGCCAATGTCACCCATGTGAAGATCTCCGGCGACTGGTCAGAACAGAGTATCAGCGGACTCTTCAAGGACTGCAAGAACCTCCAGTACGTAGAATTTCTGGATATGCCTAAGACCACTGCCGGAGCTTTTGAAGGAGCCAATCCCAACTGTCTCAAGTTCATACCGGAAGATGCCACAGTACCTGACGGATGGAGTAATGTCATCGTGGGTACCAAGGCAGCCACGGACATCGTGTTGTACGAAGGCACTGCTGACGATGTGCATCCTTTTCATAATCCCACAGCGTTCAGTCTGGATGGGCATAAGGCCATCTATACCTGTCCGTCATCCAAGTGGGCGGACGGTAAATCCGGCTGGCAGACCATCATCCTTCCTTTTGATGCCGTATTGCAGGCAGACGGTGTGACGATTGCTCCATACCAATATAATACAAGGCTGTGCGAAAGATACATCAACAAAGGCATCTTGGGGTATTGGTTACTGAAGGTGGATGATGCAACTAATACAGATGGCGTAAGTACATCATTTGTATATGTCGACAATAAGTTGGAAGCCAACAAGCCCTATCTGTTTGCCCTTCCTGGCAAGCACTTCACGATGACCAATAATAAGACCATCAGTCTGGAAAACAAGGACCTCAAGTTTGTATC
>DAIRCP010000127.1:0-6222 GCA_036796635.1 Prevotella sp.
TGAAAGAGGCGGAGAAATATTACCGGGAGGCATGGATACTGCTCCCCGAGGTGGAGGATGTGGGACATACCATCAGCACGGGCTTCAGCCTGATATCCATCTGTCTGGCAAACAAACGCACCGCCGAGGCGATGAGTTTCAGCGACCGGCTGCCTGCATTGATAGCGAAATGGGAGAAGAAACACGACCTGCTCAACCCCGTGTACCGCCTGAAATACTTTCTCTACCGCCTGAATATCTATTACGACAAGAATGACCGGAGGATGGTGACTATGCTCAACGACAGCGTCACCTATTATAATAATATGTATGCCGATGCCAACCAGAGAGTACCTGTGCTCTATACGCATTTCCGCACCTGCAAAATCAACGGCGACAGGGCGCGGGCGATGGTCTATATGGATTCCATCATTCAGATAAAAAAGCAGGAGGGCGACAACGCTAGCCTTGCCGGGATGTACCGCGAAAAGGCGGAACTGCAGAGCAAGGACGGTGACTACCAGGGAGCTTGCCTGTCGTATGCCAGTTTTGCCCAAGCCAACGACTCTGCCCAGACTGCCACTTCAATGCGGCAGCTCAACCGGCTTACGAAACAAATGAGGCTCGATGAACTGAAAATGAAGGCGGAAAGGTCGGAGATGACGGCGTGGATAGTGGGGACGGCAGCCCTGCTGACGGTCATCATCTGTATCATCATCATCGTCTATGCCCGCAAGACACGGCGGAAGAATATCGCCCTCGTTGAGGAAATCACAGAAAACAGCCGCCGAATGCAGCAAATGGAGAAGTTGCTCAAAGAGCGGGACGCAATCGCTGGGGCATCTGCCGAAAACGGGCAGAAGGCGGAAGAGAGCCTCTTCGGGCGGATCGAATCGCTGATGCGCGATGATGAAATGTACAAACAGAGTAAACTGACCGCGCAGGACGTGGCGGCACATCTGGCTACAAACAGAAATAAAATCAACGAGGCGGTACAGGAAGGCTGCGGGATGAGTTTCGGCGAATATCTCACAGAGACGCGCCTGCAACAAGCGATTATCCTGATGGGACAGAGTGCTGATGTGCAGTTGAGCGAAGTAGGACAGACCGTAGGTTATGACACCTATTCCACCTTTTTCCGGGCGTTCTCCAGACGTTTCGATATCTCGCCGTCGAGCTTCGTCACGCTGGCAAACAAAAGAAACATACGCTGACTATCCAGCAGGTTGACGCAAGGAATCTTCTTCTGAAATGGAAGGATAAAAACGGTAGGAAGCCACTTGTCGTAATGGGTGCAAGACAACTAGGAAAGGCTTATCTCATGCAGAAATCCCCATAGAGGTGAAAACGGAAGAGAACTGAATGGATAATGTGCCACTGTATGCCATGACGCAATGGCTGAGAAGCCTAATTACTAAGTTCTAATTATTGATGTTAATATTCTAAAAAGTTAGAATGAATATATTGTTATTCTAACTTTTTAGAATATATTTGCGGCATAAAACGATAATATGGGAATTTATGAGTAAGAAGAAAGAAAATAATGGATTGCTGACTGCAAGCGAATTCAAAGTGATGGATATACTTTGGAACATGCCCGATAATTCAGCTCTTGGTCAGGAGATACAAGAGAAGTTTGCGGAACCGAGACCGGCATACACCACTACGCTGACCTTCCTGAAGATTCTCGATGAGAAAGGCTTCGTGGCATCCAGCAAAGAAGGTCGATGCACCAGGTATAAAGCGCTCCTTACAAGAGAAGTTTATACCGACCGGGCCATGAAAGATGTGAAGAATACATTTTTCAGAGGTTCTTTATCGCATCTCGTTTCTTATTTCGTCAATAGAGACAAACTGTCGGAAAGTGAACTTGATGATATTATCAGTCTGATTAATCAGGGCAAACAATCATAATATGTACACTATCCAGATAAAGACACGCACGGACTTTGGGAAAGATTATAGGATAGAAGGGCAAGGACGATTTGAGCGTACTAAATTTCCCGACGACCTGCGCATGATGCTCAGTTCGCTACCACAGAAATAACTGAATCACTAAAAAACATGCGAATGATGAAATATTGTATCCTCTGCAAGGTAAATAAAGCCCTTGCCTTGCTTTTTTTCCTGACCTTAGCTTGTGGAAATATCCAGGCCGAAGAGAGAGACCACAGGATTCAAGGGCATGTATTCGACAATATATCAGGTCAGGGAATAGCTGATGCCAAAATATATCTGATGACAGGTGACAGCGTAGTGATCGATACTGTGAGCAGTATTGGCGATGAAGGATATTATGCCTTCGAGCATCTCAGAAAAGTGGGAAGTTATATCATCAAGGCTACACACAATAGTTATGAAGATGGATACACAGCACTCAGATTGCGCAGCAACAGGGAAAGTGCCATCTTCGCAAAACCGATATTGATGCCAAAAATAAGAATGCTGAAAGAACTAACCGTGACTTCCACTAAAGTAAAGATGGTGATGAAGGGAGACACCATCGTTTACAATGCCGATGCATTCAATCTAGCTCAAGGTAGTATGCTGGATGCACTCATAGCCCGACTGCCTGGGGCAAAATTCACTAAAGACGGAAAGATATATCTGAACGGAAAATTCATACAGGACCTGTTGGTCAACGGACAGGATTTCTTCAGCGGCAATCCTAAAGTGGCGTTGGAGAACCTGCCTGCATATACAGTGAAGAAGATAAAAGTGTATGACAAGGACGGGGCTGCATCAAGGTTAATGAACAGGGATATGGGCGATAAAGTCTATGTGATGGACGTAAATCTGAAGAAAGAATACGCTGTCGGTTATCTTGGTAATGCAGAGGCTGGCATCGGCACAAGCAGTCGCTATCTCACCAAATCCTTTGTTATGAGGTTTTCTGACCTCGGTCGTGCTGCCGCCTTTGCTAATGTAAACAATCTGAATGACAACCAGCGCGGTAATGTATCAGGCGAATGGACGCCACAGGACATGCCGGAAGGATTGCTGGCCACAAAGACTGGAGGATTCACATGTTATCACACAATAAACGGGAAGCCGGTGGATTTCATTGGAACAGATAACATCTATACTCATAGCGGTACAGACAGCAAGTCAACTTCCAGCAGTCAGACTTTCCTACCTTCCGGCGACTCTTACAGCAACTGCAGGGATAACTCCAGCAGCAGCTCCGACAAATGGGCTTCCAGAAATCAGTTTTATCTGCAGCACTATGCTTATTATTCCTGCAGTGATCTGAACTTCACGTATCACAAGAGTAGAGGATGGAACAACAGTAACTCCACCACATCAGATTCCACGTCAATACTCAACAAGATGTTGTCAACAAACAGCATAGAATCGAAGGACATCAACGTGGAATTCAAAAACGAAAATGGAATAAAAATAATCGCCGACATGATAAGACTGGGGGTATCTATGGATTATAACCGCAACGTTGAAACCCGCTTCTCAGTGAACGACGTGCAATATTCCGACGGCAGTCTGCCACGCGACTATCGCAACAACTATCAGGATGAACTGAATCAGCATCTCAACCTGCAGGCCACTGCAAGTTATAGTTATGGCATAGGCACCAGGACACTGAACTATGGCTATGAGTATAAGTATTCCTATGTCAAGTCAAGCAATATGCTCTATCGCCTTGACAAACTGTCCGGTTACGACAGCACTCAGTTCTGTCTGCTCCCGTCGGCGACAGAAGCCCTGCTCGATGTCATAGACAAGAATAACAGTTATCATTTCCATGAATATCGCAATGAACACAAATTCTATTTCTCTACACACGATATCTATTTAAACTTCATTGATAGCCATTTAGACATTCAGCTGCCACTGCGTCTGGTTCATGCCAATCTCTATTATTACCGTCAGGGCAGACATGATGTCTCACGTCACCGACTGTTCTTCGAACCGAGCATCAGACTGTTCCACGACTCAGAGGCTACCAACTGGGAAATCAATGCAAACATGACTTCCAGATTTCCTGACCTGACGACAATGATAGACTATCGCGATGACAGCAATCCGCTCAACATCCGACTTGGAAATACTAATCTTCGCAATATCCATCAATATGATGTAAACGGACGGATAGTATGGAAAGGCAATCATCAGAAACTCATCTGCTTGTCGCTCGGATATCATCAGACAGACAATGATGTGGCTTATGGCATCACGTTCGACAGGAATACGGGAATATCTACAGTCAGACCTGTTAGCATAAACGGCAACTGGAGTACCGACATTGCCCAGAACTTTTCTCGATCCCTGGACGAAAAGGATATGTTTACCATCGACAATCAGCTGTCTGCCAGTTACAATCATCATGTGGATATGGCCACAGTTGAAGGCTATGCTGCAAGTCAGCGAAGCATTGTGAACAACTGGAACTTCGGTGATGCACTGAAATTCAATTTCCGTCCAAACGATGATTATGAGTTCTCGCTCCACTGTGGAGGCAATTACTATCTTATCAGGAGTAGACGCGAAGGGTTTTCAGATATCAATGCCGGTAACTATAATATGGGATTCAACACACAGGTCACCCTTCCTTGGGAATTCAGTCTTACAAGCGACATCACCATGTTTGCCCGCCGAGGTTATCAGTCCTCAGCGATGAACACCACCGACTGGGTATGGAATGCAGTGCTCACCCGCAGATGGATGAAAGACAGACTTCTGACCAAACTTCAGGGTTTCGACATTCTGCATCAGCTATCCAATACTCAATATGCCATGAATGCCCAAGGACGAACAGAAACATGGCACAACTCCATTCCTCGATATGTGATGTTCACTCTTTCGTGGAAATTTAATATCAATCCTAAGAAGAAATAAAGTCTTACTGATAATTGAGAAAACTATTTTAAAACAGAGCCAAGATTCCAAGCCTGAATATTCTTTATACCGTTGTTTATCGGTAATGTGAATTCATCCATGGTAACTACGTACTTCTCATAGCTGTCATTAATAGCTTCCAACGAAGAGTATTCCCGCCTCGCAGTGGGTT
Organism: Prevotella sp.; assembly: GCA_036796635.1. Taxonomy (GTDB): domain Bacteria; phylum Bacteroidota; class Bacteroidia; order Bacteroidales; family Bacteroidaceae; genus Prevotella. The sequence goes on from DAIRCP010000127.1 coordinate 5,006, forward strand.
CTTCTCCTATACTGTAAGCGACCTGGACATAAACTCTGCGATCTCCTTTGATAGCTACGAAATCCACCTCCTTTTCATCTGTATATCCGACATAACAGTCGTAGCCCTGTTGACGCAGTTCCATATACACTGCATTTTCCAGTAAGTAACCTTCACCATATCCAAAACCCCTGTATAGATAATTACGGAATGCAAGGTCATTAGCATAATATTTGGCATTACCCCCTATAGTCGCCTTTCCTCTTATGTTATAGCGATTGATGTGATAAACCAAAAATGCATCTTCAATATAGCCTAGATATGTAACAGCTGTGTCATAGGAAACTTTACGTCCTTGATGCTTCATATAATCCACTATGCTTGTTATGGACATCAGGTTCGATGCATTGTTAATGGTATAGACGAAAAGATCCTCAAGTAGTGATACATCACGAACTTTGTTGCGAGTCACGATGTCACGCAGCATGATCGTATCTTTAAGCGAACGCACATAATAGCGTCTTAGCTCCTCGTCTTGTAATTTATATAATTCAGGAAGACCGGAAGTATGGATATATTCTGCATAAGCAGAACGACCTGTCTCTTTATGATAAAATCCCAGGTATTCATCATAAGAAAATGGATATACTTCAATCTCCACATAACGACCAGATAGCAAAGTAGCGAGTTCACCGGATAGCATTTTTGAATTTGAACCTGTTATGAACAATTCATACTCATGCATATAGTCCTGAGAATAGGAATTAACGAACGATTCCCACTTTTTAATATTCTGCACTTCATCAAGAAATATATAGACTTTCCCCTTGGGCTCTATCTCTTTTAGATACAAATGGAACAATTCATCAAGATCTTTGTTTGTATTAACAAAGTCAAAGTCCTCTATTTCCTTGCTTAGCATGAAAATATTCTGAGGAGCAACACCTTGCTCTGTAAGTTTCACAGCAAGTTGGCGCAATATATAACTTTTACCAACTCGTCTTTGTCCTATTAGAACTTTGACGAGTCTATTACCTGTCAACTTCTCAAGTTTCTTGGTATAATCAGTACGCAAGAAACCCACATCCGGAGTATTTTCACCCCAAAGATTGTACGCTCTTAGAATATTATAATTTTCGTCCATAGATGAATTTTTCTGCAAATATAAGCAATTTTTCGATTATAAACGAATTTTTCTGTTAATTTATGCTGAACTTATGTCTTTTGAAACATAGTCC
>DAIRCP010000128.1:0-6144 GCA_036796635.1 Prevotella sp.
AGCAGGCGAGTGTCACGGCGAGCGTAAGCAGCAATACCACGATAGCCCTGCTCAGCGGCACCACTGCCATCCTTGCCTATAAGACGCCCAGTGGCAATGGCACCTCACTGATGATATCTACTCCGTCACTCAGCAGTGGCAGTTCTTACAGTCTGCTTACGGGTTGTACCGTCACCGGCGGCACATCATTCTATGGCCTCACCACTGGCGGCACAGTTTCCGGCACAACTGCTTCATCGCTTACAGCTGCCCTGCAGGTAGGTAGCAGTATGGGCGGTGGAGGAGGCCGTCCTTGGTAAAGTATAGACATAAAAAATCTCCGTAGCATATAGCTGCGGAGATTTTTTATGTCCTTATCTTATAGAATAGTGAACTATTCAAGTATTTGATTAATACCAATCGATATTAGTATCTTTCACGTACTCAGCGAACTTAGAATATTTCGCATTGATGGATTGCTTTTCGTTGGTCCATACGTAAGATGTTCTGACGCAGATTTTGGCAGGTGCTTTACCTGTTTCCGTAGTCAATATTATCTTATTGGAACCGGACATTACGTAAACTTGCACACCAGTATTCAAATCGGTATATGCAGGGAGTCTGAAGATAGCTACAGGTGCATCTTTAGTTCCGTTGTGGGTATTTACCATAGTGGAAGTGGTTACGCCCAGTGCCTCGTGTACTTCTTTCTCTTTACCGTTGATGTTGATGTACAGAGGAAGTGTACCACCTGCAGCTTGTACTGTGATGACCGTGCCGTCACTTGTCTGAGCAACATCGAATACAACGTCATTGAAGTCGAAGTCACCGATAGAACCTAAGTCTTCAGCGATAATTCTCTGAGCGTTCTTGTATGTAGCCGGAGAAATTTTCACAATCCAGTCATTGTAAATGTAGTCTCTGTCCACCTGCTCGTTAGGATTAGTTCCGTTTGCATAGAAGTCAAAACCTACATAATAGTTACCGTTTATCTCTTTGATGATGTATTCGTAGTGCATATTGTTATCCCGACTATTATGATAGCCGAATCTGGAAGTACTGCTATTCTGCATCAGCATGATTTTTCCACTTCCATCAGCATTATTGAAGTTGTTGACATGATCGTCACTTGCTCCGGCAGTGAGATAATCCATTTGGGCGCTGCCAGTTACATCAGCATTATTTTTGTCCTTATAAATAGTTGCACCCTTGTACACCTGCTGTACAAAGAAGTCAGACCAATTCAGATTGATGGCATTGTCAGATTTGTCCACTTTGCTGAATACTTCCTTTACAGAGTCAATTTCTGCTTCGGTAACATCACCTTTAGGTTTGTTGTTTGCATCGTAACCACCGGGAGCGTTCACATACGTGTACCATTCATTTGAGTTTGTGTTAGCACTTCTGGTCAGCAAAAAAGCATTCGCAGAACTTGTGCTGGAACTGAATCCCCAGTCTTGATTAGATGCGATTGTACCAAATTCCTTTTGAAAAGCAGCAGTATATTCCGCTTTTTTCTGATTTGCGATAGCATCAGCATCATAAGCATTGTCATTGTTTGTACAGCCAACCATCATGCAGCTGATAGCTGCTAATGGTAATAATTTTAATAAATTTTTCATTTCATTCTAGTTTACATAATTCCAAATAATATTGGTTTCTATATTGATTAATGTGTATTATCTACAAATAATGTTTGCAAAGATACGACGAATTATCATCGGCTGTACTTAATTTAAGTTAAATAAATTTAAAAACCACAATCTTATAGACAGTCAATATCGCTCAGCTTTTCCGTGATAGCTATCAATTGTGTGTCAATGGTCTTTTCCACGTGCTTGATGTCGCCACCGTGAATCACTAGATTTCTCATCTTGTTGATGGTCAGAATCTTATTGACCTCCTGTCGTGTAAAGATTCCTGCACTGAATAGTACGTTTACCATCTGATAGATGTTCATGGTTTTCTCCTGGTTGAACTGGCTTTTCTCAGAGACGCGTCTCACCTGTTTCTCAAAATCAGCAAAGTGCTTGATGAAGTCAGTGATGTCCACCGTGCCGTTATGGTATTCGCTGGACAGCTTGTCAATGGTTTCAGTCAGAAATTTAGGATTGAGTATTCTCAATACATACAGAATAGTGTAAAGGAAAATGCACCCGTTGATGATGACCATCGCACTGCAGCATATCAGAATGGCTAGTGCAGACATAGACGCCATGATATAGCCATTGAAGAAGAGGCAGAAAAAGTCCAGTCCCAGAATGCAGAGAGAGGCGTAGAGTATCTTTTTGAGTCCGTCATGTATACCGCTTTTTACATCAATGTAAATTTCCGTATACGAACTGTCAGTTTCTACGCTATCGTCAATTCTTTGCTGTATGAATGAGACCCCGGCGATGACAAGCCCCACGAAAGCCGCCAATGTCTGTGGCATGGTGGAGAAGATCCAGTATAAAGTATCCGAACTAATATGATTCATAAATATTGAACTAAAATGATAATGCAAAAATAATCAAAAAAAGATGTCAGAGAGCGAGTTATTGATTTTTTTTTTCAGAAAAACGAAGAATTTATGTTTAATTCTCCATATTTATTATTATTTTTGCAGTGTCTTTTAATTGAAGACCCGTTTACAGTTGAAATCACAGATTATGATAAAAAGAATACTATTATTATTGATGTTGATGACCATGTGTTTTTCACTTTCAGCACAGTCGGAGCAGAAGAATGAGAATTTCATTTCCAAGACAGTGAAAGCTTTGAAGAAACATTTTGATGAAGGCGTCCTTCAGGGTTTTGATACCACCTATATTGGCATTCCCAAGCATCCGTTCTTAGGATGCATATCTGCCAATTTCGCAGGTATCACTTCCACTGTCATCGGAACAAGTGTACCCACGTATGGCGACGTAAACATCAATATGAAGTCATCGTTGGCAGCCCAGACTAAGTTCAATCTCAGTTATCAGGGCACCTCAGTGGGATATTCCATCGATTTTCTGCATGGTTACAACAGCAATTTCTCATTTTCGTATATAGATAAGGCATGGGGAGTGGAGTACAATCGCCATTCCACGGATGGAGTGCATGGTACCATGACGTCTTCGACCAAGGGCTCCAGTCTGTATGTGGATAAAGGCGACATCAATGTAAAAACCACGTTGGTAACCGGGTATGTGATACTGAATAATAAGAAATTCTGTCTTTCCACTACCATGTATCCTGCCTACATCCAGAAGCGCAGTGCCGGTTCCGTCTTGCTGGTGGGCGGCTATATCAGTTCGGCCATCACCACAGACAACACCCAGTTGATACAGCGTCTTGGCAATATCAAGAAGATAGAAGTGACGCAGGGTACTGTGGGAATAGGTTATGGGTATAATTATGCCATCGACCGTGGAAAAATACTACTCCATGCCAGTGCCATCCCTATGCTGGTGATACACAACAATAATCTCATCACACTGGATTATACCGCCCAACTGTCCGATGGAACCTACTATACCACTGAAATCATGAAGCGGATAGATACCGATAAGAAGGTGTTTTTCACAGGTATCTTCAGATGCTCGGCCAGCTATAATATAGGTGAGCGTTATGTGTTGCGTTTGGCAGGCGTACTGAATGACATTCGTTTCAGTTCCACGTCCGGACTTACAGTAAAGACCAGAGACTGGTATGGTTCCGCTATGCTCGGGGTGAGATTCTGAGTGCCCTCAGTGCCTTCAGCGGATACTCGTGAGCAGCAGGAATCGCCTGCGATAATACCAGTAGTAGAGCGCTCCGGCAATCGTGAGGCCCACAGGGAAGGAATACCATACGCCCACTAGTCCGTGCTTACAGGAGATGCCCAGACCGTAAGCCACAGGCAGCGAGACCACGAAATAAGAGATGAAGGCCACCTTCATCAGCGGTTTTACGTCGCCCAGACCGCGTAGCGCATTGCTGAATGAGCACTGCAGACCGTCGCTGAACTGATAGATAATCAGCGGGATGATAGCACCCGATACGAGTTCCGTCACCTCCCTGTTGTCCGTAAAGAGGAAACCTATCTCATGTCGGCACAGCATGATGGGCACAGACACGAGCACGGCAATCATGAAGTTGAGGTGGACGCCTGCCCAGGTAGTAAGATGGATGGCATGATAGTCTTGCTGTCCGTGGAAGAGGCTCACGCGGATGGACACCGCCGAAGCCAGTGCATAGTAAACCTGGAAGAACAGCTGACTCACCGTGAGCATGATCTGATGTCCCGCCAGCGCATTCGTCCCTATCCAGCCCACGATGATGCTGCAGAGCGACCATGCACCGCTCTCCATACCCATTTGCAGACAGATGGGCCATCCCATGGCAAAGAGCACGGTCACTTCGCTGAGGCTCACCCTGGAGCGACGGAAAGCCCGGCGGATGTCTCTGTATCTCCCAATCCATAGGAAAGCCGCCACGATGAGTACGAACATGACGATGCGTGCAGCCAGCGTAGAGATACCCGCACCCAGCAGACCCATTTCCGGGCATCCGCCCACGCCGTATATCAGCAGCCAGTTGCCCACGATGTTCTGCACATTGCCTATCACGAGTATCCACATAGGTATGGATGTGTCGGTAGTGGCATCGAATGTCTGTTTGAGACTATTAAACCAGCATACGAAGGGGATGCTGATCAGGTTTACGATATAGTAGGGGCGTATATATACGAGCAGTTCCTTCGGTTGTCCCAGTTTATCCAGGAAGAAATACAGCACCGTATAGATCATCATCAGCACGAGAGCAGCCATTGAGTTGAGTACCAGCCCATTTTTCACCGTAGTGCCTATCTCCTCAGTTTTTTCCCGTCCGTACAGGCTGCCTATTACCGGTGTCAAGCCCAGGGCGAATCCCATAGCCATCAGCACTCCCAGTATGAAGATGTTGCTCACGAGCGCTGCGGCAGCCAGTTCCGGAGTGGAATGGTGTCCTATCATCAGCGTATCAGCAAAGTTTTGTATGATGATGCCTATCTGTCCGATGATGAGCGGTGTGCCCAGTCGGATGAGGGCACCGTAATGCGGAATGAATTTCTTAAAGTCGAATGTCATCTATATTCTATGTTGGGGCAGCTCTATATAGCTTGCGACTGCAAAGGTAGCACAAACGAGCGGAATGTCAAAGCAAAACCAGCTTTTATTTTATGTGCATTGTTGTGGTTTGTGACCTGTTACCGTGTTACCGTCGTAACCGATTCTGAGAAAATAATCGCATGTTTGTAGGTCCTTCTTGGTTTGCTTCGCCCAGTTTCTTGATGAAGTTATTGCCCGCCCAGCAGGAAATTACCCTATTTTTTCTTCAACAAAGGGTGCCGCGTTTCACCGCAACCTTGAGAAGAAAGGATCCCGTTTCAGGGCACCCTTGCCCTTTCGGTTCGTTATTGCCACTATATTCTTCATCTTTCTAGTCTGAGCTCACCATGCATCAAACGGATAACAGAATATAAATATACTTCTTTATCATGAATAAAATATTTTCCAATCACTTCTCTGTATTCCATTGGCTATCACAGTCTTTATCCATTATTAAGCATATCCACCAATTAATTTACGATGCAAAGATACAACATTTTTATGGAAAATCCAAATATTTTCACCATTATTTTTAGAAATCATCAAAAAAAATCTTATTTATACGTCATAATTAATCAATTATACCTAATAACGCTAGGAAAATGAGTGTTTTAATTAAGATTCATGACCTTAACTCGATTAACCCTATCGATTGTCTTAAGAACATTATTTGTTTCATGTCGTATGCTGAATGGTCCCTATCCGATAGGGGCACGTATTCTTTTTGTTGCATTGCCCTTTGATGGCACGAGCACACTTTGACACTTCTTTCAGGCAGGACAGCCGGGAATGAATGGCAACCAATCCGGAAAGACATGGCAACAGAATTAATAAACAACTGCAAAACCCTTCCTGCTAAAGACAAACTTTTTCCGAATAAAGGTAGGCAATAAGAGCCAATTTTTTGAAAGTAATTTTTAATTCACTTTGGTAACACGGTAACATGGTAACAAGTTAATGAAGACGTACGATTTATTTTCACCCTCTTTAGTGGCTTGTTAGATTTTAATTATACCCGTTGGCGGAATTAAAAAATCAATAAATTGAAGCTTAAAAAGTTGCACAT
>DAIRCP010000129.1:0-6140 GCA_036796635.1 Prevotella sp.
AACATTTTATGCTGACCTGTAAATTGTTGTTCTTTAACAATTCCTTATTTTAATGTTGCAAGGTTCTGTATCATTTAAGAGAAACCAAATGTTTTTTTAAAGGGAATTATTGTTTTTTATGCATTTTCTAATTTGCTAAAATAGTTTAATAGTAAGTCTTTCCCAAATCTTTTTATTATCTTTGTAGCCGTGAAAGCGAAGATTGATGATATAAGGGTTATAGCCTTTGACGCCGACGATACACTTTGGGACTGCCAGTCACATTTCGAAATAGTTGAGAATCAACTTTATGAAATGATTAGTCCATGGACGGACAACCCGGCACATGAGCTCTTTGAAGTGGAAACAGGTAATATGCAGGATTTGGGATATGGTTCTAAAGCGTTTACCTTGTCGGTTTTGGAAACGGCTATTAAAGTGAGCAGAGGCAGGATAACGGCAACGCAGTTGGGCGTGCTCCTCGATGCAGGTAAAGGGTTACTCCATTTGCCTGCTACACCATTGCCGGAAGTGAAAGAGACTTTGCAGCGACTTCATGATGAAGGGAAATATCGCCTTGTAGTGTTTACGAAGGGAGAATTACAAGATCAGGAAAACAAATTGCACAGATCAGGGCTTGCTCCTTATTTTGAGTATGTGGAGATTACTTCCAATAAGACAAACAAGGAATTTATGGCACTCTGCCGACATTTGGATGTGCGACCCGAACAACTGCTGATGGTGGGCAACTCGTTTAGAAGCGACATTGTCCCTGCAATCACAATTGGAGCATTCGCCGTGCATATTCCTTTCCATGTCACATGGCAGTTGGAGCACAGTGAAGAGTTTGAACATGAGCGGGTGTTTAAGGTAGAGCATCTCTCAGAGTTGTTTGATTATGTTTAGATAGAGTTTGTTAAAGCGATGCGGATATTTTTACGTATATTTTTCATCTTAGTGTTTATAGCACCTTTGCAGATGAAAGCGATGACAGTGGGTGAAACCGTTGTCCTGCCAGGAAGAGCGCCCTTTACATGGACAGCTCAGATGGATTCGCTGTATAAGGTGACTAAGCACCAGTGGGGAAATATACGATGCCATACCTATCGGAAGTTATGTGATGAGGTGTGTGCCCAAGGTGAGAATTTTACCGCATTGGAATGGATGGACCGTTACGTGGCGGAGGCTAAGACGCAGGGAAATACAAGGGAGATAGTGAGTGCCTTGCAATATCGGCTGGACAAACTGTATGATTTTGGATGGGATAAGGAGTTCTTTTCCTCTGTGGATGATTGTCTTGACTATATGTATCACTATGGCTATCTGCATGAATATTACCTGATTTTCACTCAGAAAATCGCCTTCTTGCTTAATATAGGAAGAATGAGCGCAGCCATGGATGATGGTGATAAGATGCTGGAAGATGCACGTAAACATCAAGACCAGCTAGGAATAGCATTGGCACTTGATGCGCAGGCACGTGCTTTTCTGTCCTTCGGTGATCTGAATAATGCATATCATCGGGTGAAAGCCGGTCTTGTAGCATTGGATAAATCTTCCCATGATGTTAAGTCGTTCCTCCAGTTAAATCAAGATCTCATGATTGTGTTGAAGAGTATGGGAGATGAGCGAATGCTAAGGAAGCGTGCACTTATTGCAGACGCGATGTACCGTCAAAATCACGCTGTATTGGCCTATGCCTCCCGTGCTTGGCTTTTTTTGGCAGAAATCAATTTAAACCATCATCAGTTGAAATCTGGTAAATATTATCTGGACGAGGCCATTAATTCCGCTGAAGTTCCAGAACTGCAATATTTGCCTTTGTTGGTGGATTATCACAATAAAAACAAGGAGTATGCTCTCGCGCTTAGCCTCTGCGATAGATTGGATTCCCTGTTGGGTGATAGTCGGGATGATGGCAAGATTACCGCTTTGTCCATGCGTGCTTCCATACTCTATAACCTGAAGAAATACAAGGAGTCAGCAGAATGTTATAAGTTGACCAGGGATATGCAGGTGGAAGCATATAACAAAAGAATCCAACTCACCATGGAACAATATAATAATATGTATCAGATGGCCAAGCATGAGTCGGAAAATAATCACAGGCTGGTGCAATATCTGCTCTTCAGTGGTGTAGTGATATGCTCATGTCTGTTTTTCATCCTGGTAGCTCGATATCGTATCAGTCGTAATCAGAAGAGGCAGAACAAACAGCTGAAGATTGCTTTGGACCATGCGAAAGAATCAGATAATATGAAGACCTCTTTCATTCAGCATGTGAGTCATGAGATTAGGACCCCTATTAATATCATAACGGGTTATGCCCAGATACTGTCCACTTCCGATTATCAATTAGATGAGGCTACCAGAAAACAGATGATGACAGATCTGGACAAGCAGACTCAGGAGATAGTAGGTAGCGTAAATGAGTTGCTGGAACTGTCGGAGGCAGAAAGCCGTCAGTACTATGCGCATAATGATAAAGTGCAGTTGAATATTCTCTGTCAGGCACTGCTGGATGAGCAGAAACTCCGCACAGATAAGCCGCTGGAGATGTTGGCGAGGTTAGGTTCTCCTCGTAACCTTATAGTGCATACCAATGAGGATGCTCTGAAAAAAGTCATTCGTCATCTTCTGCAGAATGCCATTAAGTTTACGGACCAAGGACAGGTCACCCTTTCCACACGTGTCATGTCGGATAGTATCCAGATTATTGTGGAGGATACTGGTATGGGCATTCCTGCCAAGTATCAGGAAAAGGTATTCGAAAAGTTCTTCAAAATTAACACCTTCAAACAGGGTATGGGACTCGGACTTACAGTCGCCCGCCATATTGCCCGACTAATGGGCGGCGACCTGGTCATAGACCCAGCTTATACTGGAGGCTCTCGTTTCGTATTCACACTAAAGAGAGAAGAGGAAGATTAGTCATAATACTACGTAAAAATCGTAATTCTTTCATAATTACCACTTTGTTTCGCCCGTTTTGCATCTTTTAACGCTATGAATTTGTTTTGCTTACGAAAATCTCGTAGCTTTGCGGCAAATAATAATTAATAGCTATGCAATTATGGAAAAATTAACGAAGCAAGAAGAAGAGGTGATGCAACACATCTGGCGACTTGACACCTGTACGGTGAAAGACATCATGGAAAAGATGCCTGATCCCAAACCGCCATACACTACCATCGCCTCAGTCATTACCAATCTCAAGCGCAAGTGTTATGTAGCGCTATCCCGTCGCGGCAATGCGTATGTCTATTCTCCTGTCATCAAGGAGGCAGACTACAAGCGCACGTTCATGAGCGGTTTCGTACATGATTATTTCAAGAACTCCTTCAAGGAGATGGTGAGTTTCTTCGCCAGAGAGGAGAAACTTTCTCCGGAAGACTTGCAGGACATTATCAAGGAAATAGAAGAAGGTAATAAATAGACACTAAAAATCAGAAGGTTATGGTGATATATCTGCTCAAAATAAACATTGTGATGATGCTGCTTTACGGCTTCTATCGGTTGATGTTCAATCGGGACACGTTCTTCGGTTGGCGGCGCGGCATGCTGGTCGGCATATTGCTGGCATCGCTGCTCATACCGTCTATGAACATTGCGTACTGGGTGGAGGGACATGCCGCCACAGAGAGCATGGCAAATACCATGGCAGCCACTTACACTCAGGTGATTTATCCGAGTATGTCGGATGCAGTAGTCCTGCCCGTATTGTCATGGATGGATGCCATCCGTTATATTTATCTGGGTGGAGTCCTGCTGCTTACCTTGCGCCTTCTGTGGCAGTTGGTGTCTATCATCTATATAGCCTGTACCACACCGGTGGTGGATGTCTGCGGCACGTCTGTGCATGTCATCAAGGGGAATGGAAGCCCGTTTTCCTTCTTCCACTGGATATTTGCCAATCCCGACAATCAGCCTGTGGCACAGTATGATGAGATACTTGTGCATGAGTCAGCCCATGCAGAACAGTTCCACTCGCTGGATATCATGCTGGCAGAACTATTTACCATCTTCTGTTGGTTCAATCCTTTTGTGTGGTTGATGAGACGTGAAGTGCGTATGAATCTGGAATTTCTAGCAGATAAGAGCGTACTGGAAAACGGCAATGACCAGAAGACTTACCAATATCATCTGCTGGGACTTTCGTATAACAAGAATGTAGCTACAATATCAAATAATTTTAATGTTTTACCTCTTAAAAAACGTATCAAAATGATGAACAAGAAACGAACAAGAGAAATAGGAAAAGCAAAATATCTACTTTTCTTACCGCTTACGGCAGCACTGCTGGTTGTGAGCAACATTGAGTCAGTAGCACGGGTTATCAGCGAGAAAGTCCCTGTAATCACTACGGTTACCAACAAGACTGGAAATCTGCTCAACGACAATATCCTGCCGGAGAAGATTACGCCGAAGCCAGTGCATGTCGCTACACAGTCGGCGGCAGAAGCCGAAAGTGCCCCTACGGACACAGTGATCAATGGCAAGACATATCGGGAGGTGACTCCATCAAAAGGTACTGTGTATGACATGGCGGAGAAGATGCCGGATTTCCCTGGCGGAAGCGTAGCCCTGATGAAATGGATCAATGCCCATAAGGTATATCCTGAGGAAATGAAGAAAGCCGGAAAGCAAGGGTTGGAAATCATGACATTTGTCGTGGATGAGGATGGCAGTATCTCTCAGGCGGAGGTCATAAGGTCTGTGGATCCGCTATGTGATGCAGATGCCGTGCGATTGGTAGGGTCCATGCCTCGTTGGAATCCCGGTATGCAGTTTGGTAAACCGGTAAAAGTGCGTTATACGATACCTATCCGCTACTCACTTAACGACAAAAGTGTCGATACACCCAGTGCAAGTGCGCCGGAAACCAAGTTGCAATAAGTAATAATTCTCTCTTTTTTAAATAGATAGGTTCCGTATCCAGTCGATGCGACATCGGCGGATACGGAATTATTCTTTTTTCTTTGTTTATTACATAGCTTTTTTGTAACTTTGCACGCAGTTAGAAAAAATATAGACAATGGAAGAAAAGAAGTTTAAACGCACTACGGTGACGGCTGCACTGCCTTATGCTAATGGCGGTGTACATATTGGTCACCTGGCCGGTGTGTATGTTCCGGCTGATATCTACGTAAGATACCTCCGTCTGAAGAAACAGGAAGTGGTATTTATTGGTGGCAGTGATGAGCACGGTGTGCCTATCACCATCCGTGCCAAGAAAGAGGGCATCACACCGCAGGATGTGGTGGACCGCTATCATACCATGATTAAAGACAGTTTCAAGGAGTTTGGTATCTCTTTCGATGTCTACAGCCGTACCACCAGTGATACGCATAATAAACTGGCTAGTGACTTCTTTAAGAAACTCTACAGCGAAGGCAAACTCGTAGAGCAGGAGAGTGAGCAGTACTATGATGAGGAAGCTCACCAGTTCCTCGCCGACCGTTATATCATGGGCGAATGTCCGCATTGCCATAACCTCAATGCTTATGGCGACCAGTGTGAGAAGTGCGGCAGCGACCTGAGCCCTATGGAACTCATCAATCCCCATTCCACCATCAGCGGCAGCAAACCTGTCGTCAAGAAGACCAAGAATTGGTATCTGCCTCTGAATCAGTATCAGGACTGGCTCAAGAAATGGATATTGGAAGAGCATAAAGAGTGGCGGCCTAATGTATATGGACAGTGTAAGAGCTGGCTCGATATGGATCTTCAGCCCCGTGCTATGACCCGTGATTTGGATTGGGGTATCCCTGTACCTGTAGAGGGTGCCGACGGTAAAGTGCTTTACGTATGGTTTGATGCGCCTATTGGCTACATATCCAATACGAAGGAACTCTGCGATAACCAGCCGGAAAAGTTCGGCAACTGGGAAAAGTGGTGGAAAGACCCAGAGACTCGTCTCGTCCACTTCATCGGTAAGGATAATATCGTATTCCATTGCATCATATTCCCGACAATGCTGAAGGCACATGGTGACTATATTCTTCCTGACAATGTACCAGCCAATGAATTCCTCAATTTGGAGGACGACAAGATTTCCACATCACGTAACTGGGCTGTGTGGTTACATGAATATCTCGTGGACTTGCCCGGCAAGCAGGATGTGCTGCGCTATGTGCTTACAGCCAATGCACCGGAAACGA
>DAIRCP010000130.1:0-2421 GCA_036796635.1 Prevotella sp.
GCACATCCCTGAGGGTCATTGTCACCTTTGTGTGCGCAGCTCCACTGCTGGATCCTTATATCATATTCCTGTCTTATACCGTGCTGGGCGTGAAGTATATGATGATACGCATCATCAGTTCATTCCTGTTAGCCATTACCGCCGGATGGGTTGTGGAGTTGCTGGTCAATAAACTGGGATGGCAGAATTGGACAGACCATAGTGTATGTGGAAAATCATGTGATTTCGTGGCAGAGCGCGACCCCTTTGTGAAAACAATGAAGATAACCCGCAAACTACTCCCTTATATATTATTTGCTGGACTGTTGAGTTTTGTTTTTTCCATGGCAGATGTCAAGGAATTGCTTCACGGATTCAATCTTAATCAGGAACCTCTGTCTGCCATTGTGATGACTATTTTTGGTGTGCCCATCTATATGTGTCATGGTGCAGATGTCATCTTCCTGAAACCATTTCTCCAGTACACCGATATGAGTTTGGGCAGTGCCATGGCTTTCTCGCTCAGTTCATCTGCCATCTGCGTGTCGTCTATTGTGATGCTGGCCAAGTATCTCGGTCGTCGCATAGCAGGATTGCTTACCGCCGTCATCTGTGTGTTGATAGTTACCCTCTCCATATTGATTAATGTTGTAGCGTAAAAATAGGTTTTAATCTTATCACAGCCCCGATATTTAAAGATGTTAAATATCGGGGCGTTTTGTGTTTAAATTATTAAAAAACTTGTGTAAATAGGAAATTATGTATAATTTTGCAGCCTCTAGCTTATAGATGTATGTAGAGAATTATTAGTATATATTAAAGTTACCAGAATATAATAATTGAATTATTAGTTATGAATATCAAAAAGAATTTAGTTGGCTCACTGCTCTTATTGGGATTGTGCAGTGTGTCATTCATTTCGTGTCAACAGCAGAGCGATCTTTATGGACCCAGTCCGTCCACGACTACAACAAAAGATGCTAGTAAAATTTTCGATTTCTCCACAACAGGTTCTGCCAAACTGGATGTTAGCTATGGAATGCCTGGTTATGCTGTGAAGTTTGCAGTATATGCTGACTATCCTTACAATGCCGATGGTACACTGAAATCTGTACTTCAGCCTATCTATGCCGGCGTAACCGACAATAACGGAAAATTCAGTTCTACCTTCCAGTTGCCAGCTGCAGAAGATTCAGTATATCTCTATACTGATTATGTGGGAGTTCCCTCATGTTTGAAACTGCGTAAGGACAATGGTGCTTTTACTTATGATGCCTCTACTTATTATTCATCTACTACAAGATCTGGATTCAACAAGGTCAGTAGAGCGATGTCATCATCATCTATTGAAATTGAAAATTTCAAGGATAATGTTGGTATTTATAATGGCACTAGCATATATTCATTGTATAATACCTATAATACATCCGACTGTACTGTAGATTATTGGGGGGAAGCTACTTCAATAGGTGTAAATTTATGGGTGCCATCTAATACACACAAAAAAGAGTTGTATAATACAGTATCTGATCAGGACTTAGCTTTATTCCTGAATAATGTAAATCAGAATATTATAACAGGAGTAAATAATACTAAATATATATCGGATAAGGATGTAACTACCAATACCACGATTTTAAAGCAGACTGCATCAGGTAATAAGGTAGATTACGTGAATATTGATTTGGTTATGCTTCATATTTCTGGTGCTTATCATAATGCCGTAGGTTATTATTATTATCCATCAGACAAACCGGCTAGTGAATTGACTGCTTCTTATATCCAAAGTTTGCCTAAATATATGGTTTATCCACGTATGACTAATGTTTATCAGAATGCAAAAACAAAGGAAAATTTCAATACCCCAGGGACTATGATGCGTGCTCGTTTGCAATATTTTGGAGCTGATTATAATCAGTCTGGTACAGATAAATTCCCTGCAGGGTACACCATCGGTTGGATGTTGGTTCCAGATCTTAATGGTTATGATAATGGAAACAATAATATGTTAGTCAAAGATAATATTAAGACAGTAGACAAATATATTACGTCTCAGATGCGTTATGCCCGTTATTCCAATAGCGTAGCTAATACATCAGACAATAAAGTTCATTGTATTTCTGTCTATGATGCTACAGCAAAGAAGACTGTTGTTGGTATCGAAGATGGTGGAAACTCAGATTATAAAGATTTGTTGCTTTATGTAGAGTCCAATGTGCCAGATGCCATTTATGACCCAGCACGTCCTGTTATCAATCCGACAAACATACCAGTAGAGCTCTCGTTCACCATTAATGGTACTTATGCCTTTGAGGATATTTGGCCAAGTGGTGGTGACTATGACTTGAATGATGTGGTAGTGGAATATAGCACCACGGTGAATTCATCTGATGGTTATGTAACCAGTATAGTGGATAAGTATAAAGTAGTTACCAAGAAGGG
>DAIRCP010000130.1:2521-6130 GCA_036796635.1 Prevotella sp.
TGGGCCAGCTCTAATGATGGAGGAGACAATGCTTTCTATGTAGATAAGGAAGGAAAATATCCATTTGCCATAGATCTGAACGGTGTAACCGATTTCAATCAGGTTACAGAGAAGATGACTATTGGTAGTGCCAATGAATATCCTTTCTTCACCAAATGGGTGGCAGAACCTACCAATGCGGCTTACCTCGATTGGTATAAATATAAAAGTGGTAAATAAGTCCGTCTGATTTTCCTATCAGCAGGATAATAAACCAATAAAATTCATCCCCCGTATTCTGGTTTTTCCATGAGTATGGGGGATGTCCTATTTGTCCTAATAGTATAAATATCATGGTTAATAATAATTAAACGGGCATATATTGAATAAAAAAATCAGTTATTATTTTTTTTATTACCTTTGCAATTGTAACGAAACAATTAGCTTATGAAAAAAATTATTCTATGTGCCTTTGTTCTATTAAGTACATTCGCAGTGTCCACCTTTGCACAGCCAGGTGGCGGTGGAGGAGGAACGAGCAGTTCAGTATCTTATCCCCATGGAGCTGCACTTCTTATTACTAGTGGCGGGTCTTATAAAGACCAGACTTACAGTCAGACAGCATCAGACTATAATGTGGTGAAGGATACCTGTGCTACAGCTACCCTTACCAATTGTACCCTGAAAAAGACAGGCGCGACCGCATCTTCAGGCGATGCCAGCAGTTTCTATGGTATCAATGCCGGCGTGTATGTATCCACGAAGGGAGTGCTCACTATGAAGGGCGGCAGTATCACTACTGATGCCGACGGCGCCAATGCTGCTTTTTGCTATAATGGAGGTACGCTTAATCTTTACGATGTCACCATCTATAATGGTGCCACCCGTTCCCGCGGACTACACTGTACCGGTGGAAATGGTGCTACTATCAATGCCTATAACTGTACGGTGACCACCACCAAAGCCACCAGTTCTACCATTGCCACTGACCGTGGCGGAGGTACGGTGTATGTCAATGGTGGTACTTATACAGCTAATGGAGCTAAATGTGCCATCGTATATTCCACAGGTGATATGACCGTAAAGAAAATCAAGGGCTATTCCAATAATACCAGTGAGGGCGATATAGCAGATATCGAAGGTGATAATAATATCACGATAGACAGCTGCAACCTGACCTGTTCGGGTACCAGTCGTGGCGTGATGCTCTATCAGAGCGGTTCCGGTGATGCTTCCGGTTACAATCCAACAATGAAGATCAGTCATTCCAACCTCACACTTGTGAGCAGTGCAGCGCCATTCTGCGAGGTGTCCACGGCAGTCAATGCCTTCCTCACGCTGAATGCTGATACTATTACCGCTCCCAGTGGCGTATTGGCTTATGTACATACTAATACGAACTGGAATAACACCAACAATAAATATCTGAATCTGCAGCTCAAGGGCAGCACCTATTATGGAGCTTTGAATGCTGATGCCACAGGTGCCATCTATGTGAATGTTGCCAGTGATGCAGTCTGGCAGGGTACGATAGACAATGCCAGTACCGCACGAGTGGATACCGTAGTGGTAAACGGTACCTGGATTATGGATGGTGCTTCCAATGTGGATGTGCTCATCATCAACAGTGGTGCTAAGGTATATACCAATGGCTACACGCTGACTGCCACTAAAACTACAAAAAATGGTACATTGGATACTACAACCACAGGTGTGGCAGCCAGTATCAGTCAAGTGAATGTTGCAGCCTCTTCAGCTAAAAGCGGGAAGATATATTCGCTGGATGGTAAAATAATGGACAGTGCCAATCTTCCGAAGGGTATTTATATTCAGAATGGAACCAAGTTTGTCAAGTAAATAATGCGATTTAATAAGCGTATGGCGGAATTTTTACTGTCATACGCTTTTTTTTTATGTAAAATATTTGCTTTTATCAATTTTTAAAATTATATTTGCTGCGGAATACGAATATAATTACTTAGCTGATATGGATGATTCTCTCGAAAAGTTACAGATAGGCGAACCAGACTATAGTAAGATTATAGCTTGTATGACGCAGAGCAATGGCATTACCATCATGGAATATGTGGTGGCAAAGCGTACTTTCATCCGTTGGGATGGAGGAGGGGCATCCATGGTCCGTACCTTCTCTATGGAAGATTATTTCACTTATATCCATCCAGATGATATTCCTATAGCCAAGAAACTGGGAGAAATAATGGATGAGGGGAAACTCTCTTATTATTCCTGCGAATACCGATACAAATTTCCTGGAGCTACCAGTTATTCCTGGCAGTATAATGATATTTATGCATACAAGACAGATGCAGACCATCATGTGCTGAGTTATCTGGGTGTGTGCAGGCGTAACAATAAGTGGCATCATGCTATAGATGAGATGATTATGTTGCGTAAGAAAGCTGAGGAAGCCAATCATGCCAAGAATAAGTTTATTGAGGATATGAGTCATCAGATTCGTACGCCGTTGAATTCCATTATAGGTTTTGCCACACTGCTTTGTTCTGAGGAGTTTAATCAAGCACAGAAGGATAATATCCGCAATATCATTGCCACTAACTCCGATACTATGCTTCAGATGTTTGATGACATCTTCAATATGTCTATATTGGAGGAGGGTAATATGGTATTGCACATGAAGAAAGAGAATCTGGAAGACCTTGTCAAGAAGGCTATTCAGAACTTTAAGATCTACGAGAATCACAATCTGAAGGTATATGCGGCGGAGATGGAAAAACTGTTAATCGTTACGGATAGAGTTCGACTGACTGATATATTGAAATGTCTTTTGTCCAATGCCGTGAAGTTTACGAAAGAAGGTCATATCAGTGTAGGCTATAGTCTCAAATATGATGGCGTAGAGATATTTGTGGACGATACCGGCTGTGGCATCCATGATGAGGATAAAGATAGAATATTCGGGCGATTTGAGAAGGCTGATGATTTCTCCGTAGGTACAGGTCTCGGACTGGCAATCTGTAAGCAGCTGTCAACCTTAATGGGAGGCCATATCAGTGTCGTTTCCCAATGGGGTAAAGGTTCCACTTTCCTGGTATGGCTTCCCCTGAATGGTATATAAACTATCAGTTATTACTTGAATACCTTGATGCGCTCATCCAGTGGTCTGAATTGTTTCTCACCAGGTTGAGCCAGAGGTTTACCGAAAGGCATTTCTGCTATTAGTTTCCAAGAAGAAGGAATATTCCATTCTTTCTCTACATCCTTGTCGATGAGCGGATTATAATGTTGCAGATTGACGCCCAGTCCTATGTCCTCCAGCATTGTCCAGACTGCCAACTGATGCATAGCAGAAGTCTGCTGCGACCATACCGGGAAATTGTCGGCGTATGAAGGGAATGCTTCCTGCAGACCTTTCACTACATCCTGGTCTTCGAAGAACAGGATAGTGCCGTGACCAGCCAGAAAGCAATTATTTATCTTATCTTCTGTTGTCTTGAATGCCTCTGCAGGGACTATCTTTCTGAGTATATCCTTAGTGATAGTCCATAGCCGCTTGTGGTTCTCGCCCAATAGCAATACCACACGAGTGGACTGAGAATTAAATGAACTCGGCACATGTTTTACGGCAAACTGCACCACCTCTTCTATTTT
>DAIRCP010000131.1:0-6109 GCA_036796635.1 Prevotella sp.
AAGATATCTTTGGACTGGGACAGATACAGGACGGATGCCTCTCACAGCGTAAGAAATCTACTTATCTGGAACAGGGCAATACTCGTGTGTGTATCCCTTATTTCTGTTCCACTAAGGGTTATGGACTTTATTGGGATAATTATTCGCCCACCACATTCAATGACAATGGACGTACCTGTTATTTCGAATCTACCGGTACAGAGATAGATTATTATGTACTGGCAGGGCAGAACAATGCCGAGGTATTGGCTGGTGTACGCAAGTTGACCGGCGAATGCCCGATGCCTGCTCTCTGGAACTTCGGTCTTTATCAGAGCAAGGAACGCTATGAGAGTGCACCGGAAGTAAGAAAGGTTGTCGCAAAGTACCGTTCCCTGAAAGTGCCATTGGACTGTATTGTACAGGACTGGCAGTACTGGGGAACTGACAATCGCCAGTGGAATGCCATGGACTTTCTGAACGTCAAATATAAAAGTTCCTGGCAGGCTATGATGGATACTGTACATAATAATCATGCCAAACTGATGATCAGTATCTGGGCAAACTTCGGAACAGCCACGGCACCTTATCAAGAACTGTCATCACTGGGCAGACTGATACCTGTGGAGACTTATCCTGCCGGTTACGGTGTGCATCCATACGACTGTTATGACAGCATCGCCCGTAACGTGTACTGGAAATATCTATATAATGGACTGGTGACAAAAGGAATAGATGCCTACTGGATGGACAGTACCGAACCTGATTATGTGGCTGCTTCTTCATCCGAACTGGACTATATGAGCGGCTTTGGAAAAACATGGCGCTCACTCCGCAATGCCTTCCCATATTGCACCACCCGTGGCGTATACGATCATCATCGTGATATAGACGGCATCGCAGGCTCCCTTACCGACAACGCTGTTCAGCAGAAACGTGTGTCCATCATGACCCGCTCAGGATTCATTGGTCAGCAGCACTATGGTGTAAATACCTGGAGCGGTGATGTGACCTCTTCATGGACAACACTGGCTAACCAGATACCAGCCGCACTCAACTTCTCTGCCTGTGGTATACCATATTGGAATAGTGATACGGGCGGTTTCTTTGTGGGTACTTATAGTACAGGAATCAATGATGCTGCATGGCGACGCTTATATATGCGCTGGACACAGTTCTCTACATTCTGTCCGCTGATGCGTTTCCACGGCACCAATACACCGCGTGAGATATACCAGTTTGGTACGGAAGGCGACGAGAAGGGCGACTTCGACCAGATACTGAAATACATCAAGATACGTTATCGCATGTTGCCTTATCTGTATAGCACAGCCTGGGAGATTTCCTCCAACGACAAGACCTTTATGAATGCCCTTGCTTTGGCATACGAAGGTGACAGCAATGCCCGTACAGTCAAGGATGAATATATGTTCGGTGGGTCATTCCTGGTGGCACCGGTACTCAAAGACAGTGCAACAAGCAGAAGCGTATATCTGCCTCAAGGTACGAAATGGTATAACTTCTGGACAGGAGATACCAGCGATGCCGGAACAGTAACCTTCCAGGGTACTGTAGATCAGTTGCCGCTCTATATCCCCGCTGGTACCATCTTGCCTTGGGGACCTGATGTGCAGTATTCTACAGAGAAGAAATGGGATAACCTGGAAATACGTGTCTATCCTGGAGCTGACGGTTCATTTACCCTCTATGAGGATGAATGTGACAACTACAACTACGAGCAAGGCAAGCGTACCATCATTCCGTTCCGTTGGGATGATGCTACCCATATGCTCACTATCGGAGCACGGCAGGGTAGTTTCGACGGTATGCTGCAGACGCGCACCTTTAATATCATCGGTATCAACAAGGACCACAATCCAGCCGACAGTCATGCAACGACATTCCATGCCACTGTAGCTTATGACGGCAGTGAGGTGAGTGTGCAAATCAATCCGGATGATGTGCCCAGCGGTATCAGAAGTATATCTGCTGCCACAGTGACGACTTCTGGCAGAATGTACAAAATAAATGGCGAACGTGCTACCGATGCATCCAAAGGAATCATCATTGGAAATGGTAATAAGAAGATTGTAAGATAATAGCAAGTTAATGGTAAGATGATGTGATATCATCGTATGCTCCTGGCAGGATAATGGCGGATAATGCCATTGTCCTGCCAAGTTTTTTTCGTTAAATTTGTCGGGCCTGTCTATAAAATACTCAAAAAAAAGGAGTAAGAGGACTGAAATTCAAAAAAAAGGTGTAATTTTGCAGCACACCAATCATAGACTTGAAATTGTATGAAACGTAAATATTGTTTTTGTCTATTAATACTTTTTGCCTTTGTCTTGACCGCTTGCAAACCTCAAGTGAAAAGATATAGAATTGGATTCTCCCAATGCACATCTGATGTGTGGCGCGATAAACTCAGCAAGGAAGTAGAACTGGCTGCCTATTATTATGATAATGCGGACGTGGAATGCACTTTCGCCCATGATGATGATCAATTGCAGATGCAGCAGGTGCAGAACTTCATTGATGAGGGTGTGGACTTGCTTATCGTTTCGCCTAACCAAATACAAAATATTACGGGGGTAATCAATGAGGCTTATGACAAAGGCATCCCTGTGATACTCTTTGACAAGAATACCAACGGCAGATACACAGCTTTTATCGGAGCAGACAATATGGAGATGGGTAAAACCATGGGGATGTTTGTCGCTCAACAGTTGAAACACAAAGGTAATGTATTGGAAATCACAGGTATATCCCAGTCTAATCCCACTGTAGCTCGTGCCAAGGGCTTTGAAAAGGCTATTGCTCCCTATAAGGATATCCGGATTGTGGGTACGGTACAGAGTGACTGGTCCACCAATGATGCTTATCTGAAAGTCAAGAAGTATCTGCAGGAAAATGATGTGCACGTGGATTATGTGTTTGCCCAGAATGACAGAATGGCTGCTGGTGCCCGTAAGGCTTTCCGGGAATTAGGGAAAGGCGCTGACGTGAGATTCTGTGGTATAGATGGACTGTCTTCGCCTGGTGGAGGACTGGAACTAGTACGTGACGGAATCCTTGAGGCTACATATATCAATCCTACCCGAGGTGACATGGTGATGAAGTTGGCGATGGATATCCTGGAGCACCGACCCTATCGGAAATACACGAAGTTGAGTTCTGCACTGGTTACCCGGGAAATGGCTCCACTCATGCTGATGCAGGCGGAAGAACTCGAATCACAACTGACCCGAATACAGGAATTCCATGATAAACTGGCTTTCTATCTGGTACAGTATTCGCATCAGAAGATGTATCTCATGTTTTGTGGTATTATACTTGTGCTTCTGGTGGTAATCTTCGTATTTATTTATCGTACGATGCTCTTTAAGCATAAGGTGGCTGAGAAGATGATCACGGACAAGTTGCAGCATTATATGCAACTGACACAAATCAAAGAGCAGCAAGATAATGCAGCAGAAGGTGTAACAGATACTACTGTGATATCCGTAACAACTGATGTGAACCAGCAGATTGACTCAGAGTTCATGAATCGGATTTTCGACTGTATCATCGCTCATCTGAGTGATCCGGACTTTAATGTAGAAGTTTTGGCACAGGAAATGAATATGAGTAGGGTGCAGTTGTATAGAAAGGTAAAAGCTGAAACAGGGTCTAAGCTTGTAGATATGGTGAAGATAACCAGACTGCAGCAGTCTGACCGATTATTGCAGCAGGGAGGAAAGACTATTGCTGAGATTTCTTATGAGGTGGGATTCTCTTCTCCCTCCTATTTTTCGAAATGTTACAAGGACTATTTCGGCCATCTGCCTACGGAAAAGGCCTAAAACATGCAAAAATTCGTTCAAAACATCGCAGAAATGTTACATGAACGATTATTTTTATCTTTTGAAACAATCTTTTTACTGTCTTTTGCAGACATTTGTTATCTTTGCAACGTTAAAAAGATAGCAAATAAAACTAAAGATAATATCTAACTTATAATTATATATAACAACTATAACAAACTTAACTAACTGGCAAGCGGTAAAGACGCTCCGAATCTTCACAGAAATGGTGAAAGTGGAATTTTAAAAAGATTGGTGGTAAAGGATTAAGTTAATATGTAAAGAGGCACCCTGTCATGTGACAGGGTGCCTCTCTCGCTTTGATTTCCTGCGTGAGGATTATGATCTTATTCCTCTACAGAAAAATCTTCTTTACCTACACCGCAGAGTGGACATACCCAATCTTCTGGAAGATCTTCAAAGGCTGTGCCTGGTTGTATACCATTCTCGGGGTCGCCTACTGCAGGATCGTAAACGTATCCGCAGGTTTCGCATACATACTTTTTCATAATCTTTTTTATAATTAAATAGGTGAATAATATTATATATGATGTAATATTGCTTCTACACGGTCTGTGATAGTCTGTGGCTGTATCTGACGCAGACAGGCATAATCGCCGCGCAGGCATTTCTTCTGACCGTAGATACTGCATGGACGGCAGGGGAGTGATACCTGAATGACATTGGCGGGATCCTGGTTCCATCCCATGAATCCTGCAAATGGATGGGTGGCTCCCCAGATGCTGATGACTGGTGTGTTGGTGAGCGATGCCAGGTGCATGTTGGATGAATCCATGGAAATCATCACATCAAGATGGCTCATCAGAATCAGTTCCTGCTGCATGTTTTCCAGGTGTTGGCCTACATACATGCCTTCCGGATAACGTCTGCACCATTCGGGGAACAGTTCGTCTTCGCGTTTTCCGCGGCCGAAGAAGAAAAATCTGGCTTCAGGATGGGTGCTTTCCAACTGATGGATTACCTGTTCCATGAGTTCCAGGGGGTATATCTTACTCTCGTGGGCGGCAAAAGGCGCGATGCCTATCCAGCGTTCTTCACGGTTCTTCACACTGACGATGGCGGGCAACATGTTGAGATTGCCTCCTTCCTCAGGAAAGAGTGAGCGAAACTGTAACTTGACGGGATATCCTAATCTGGCGAGTACATCGGCATATTTCTCAAAGGATGTTGGTTGCTGTACCAGTTGCTTCTTCGGGGTGGGTGCCGTAATCATACGGCGTCCTGCACGGTGCTTGTCTATGTGAGCCACGTGATAGAGTCCCATATTAAAGCGCATGCACAGATATTCGGAGCGCAATACGCTATGGAAATCTGCAATGGACGTGAAGTTCTTAGCGGTGAGTCGACGGTAAAGGGCGTTCAGACCCTTGATACCATGATATTCGTGCTTCAGATCAGCCTCCATGAAACTGATGTTGGGGGCTAAATCTTCAAAGAAGGGACGAGCATAAGCGCGACTGAGTACGGTGATTCTTAAGTCCGGATAAGTCATTGCAAGCGAATAGACTACGGGTACTGCCATAGCCACATCACCGATTGCAGAGAAACGGATAATAAGAATATGTTCTCTCTTCATTGGCTGCTTCTTATTTTTTTGAATAGAGTACGGGATTGGTGGACGGGTCATTGTACATCTTCATCTGGCGGTACACCTTCATGTACTTCTTGCCCTCCTCGATGTCTTCCAGCAGTTGGTCGATAGCCAATGACAGGTCTTTCTGCTGTTCCAGCAGTACCTGTAACTTGGATTTGCACTTCTCGATATGCTCGGCGGAGGCATCTTTACGGTCTGCTTGCTCCTGCATGTGCCATATCTTCAGTGCGAGGATGGACAGGCGGTCCACTGCCCATGCGGGACTTTCTGTGTTCAGGCGTGCTCCAGGCAGCGGATTAACCTCACTGTAAAGTTGGCGGAAATAGCTATCTATATCCTCCACGAGATCAGTACGGTCTTGATTGCTGCGGTCGATACGGCGCTTCAGACCAAGCGCATCCGATGGGTCGATATGAGGATCGCGGATAATGTCTTCCAAGTGCCACTGTACAGTATCTATCCAACACTTCAAGTAGAGCCGATTCTCAATGCTGTCACGGTCGTACGGATTCTGGATAGGCGTATCCACATTGTCAAGCAGATGATAGTCTCGTATCGCCTGCTGGAATATCTTATTCGCCTCTTGTGTAAATGCCATTTGTATCTCTGATTTATTGTATATTACTAAGAAAGTGCAAATCTACTGCTTTTTTTTCAGTTATGCAATGAA
>DAIRCP010000132.1:0-6043 GCA_036796635.1 Prevotella sp.
AAGAATGCGGAGGCGGAAAAAAGCGGACTTTGCATGTTCGACATCGACGACATCAGCAATCCGCAGGCCACCTTCGATGAGACGCGCGACCGACTGAAAGACCTGGGCGTGGTGCTGGCGCACGTCACCCCCTCCACCCGCGGACTGCGCTATGTGTTCCGTGTGCCGGAAGGAATGGATATCACTGAGGCACAACAGTGGTTTGCCCGGCAGTTGGACATCAGGCAGTATGACGGATGCACCAAGGACATGGCGCGCATCTCTTATGCCGTGACGGAAAAATATATACTCTTCGCAGATGAAGACGGACTGTTTATGAATAAGGACGGGCAGACGAAGAAGAACAAAGAATCACAAGCGTGTGCTTCATCGAAACAGGGAAACTCGGCACAACTGGGAAACTCGGCACAAGAAAGTAAAAAGTCACAGAAGTCACGAGTCACGAAAGTCATTTCTTCATTTTCAACCCAAGAGAACGCTATGCCGCAAAAGATGAATTTCAAGGGCATCCCCTATTCCATCATCATCGACAGACTGCTGCTCAACATGGGCGTGGACGGTGAACCCGTGGAAGGCGAGCGAAACATTACCCTGTTCGCACTCGTAAGACAACTGCGATACATCTGCGACTTCTCGATGGAACAGCTCATGAAAGTGGTGCCCAGATGGGGCATGAGTGAAGAGGAAGTGACGCAGACGGTACAGTCGGCACTGAGCACGGTACGACGCACAGACCTGCCACCGCATCTGCAGCAAATCCTGCAACTGCTCGCTGTACAGCAGAAGGAAATGCGGATGGCTAAGAACACAAGCGGTGATGAACCGGATGATGAGAGCACCAAACAGACCAGAAAGCGAATGCCTGTGCCCGAACGACTGCCCAGACTGCTCACGCTGCTCACCAAAAGTTTTCCCAGGGAATATCAGTCCACCATACTCATGGCCACACTGCCCATACTCGGTACGCTCGCCACACGTGCCAGAGCAGTTTACTTCGACGGGGAGGAACATTCACCCTCATTCCTCACCTGCGTGGTGGCACCGCAGGCTAGCGGGAAAAGCTGCACGAGGAAACTGGTGGACCTGCTGCTCCACAAGCTCCAGCTACAGGACGATGCTGAAAGGGAAAAGGAGCGGAAATGGATGGAAGAAAAGAAGGCGCGCAAGAACTCCAAGCAGCAGCCGGAAGACCCCCGGGTGAAGGTGCGCATCGTGCCTGCCACCATCTCCAATGCCATGCTCTTCAAGCGGCTGGACTGCTCTGAAGGTGAACATCTCTTCACTCATGCCGAGGAAATAGACACGCTGAGTAAGGGACGGAAAAGCGGCACGTGGAGCCAGAAAGACGATATCATGCGGCAGGCCTTTGACAACTCGGTGTGCGGTCAGGACTACATGAGCGATAATTCGTGGAGCACGATGATACATGTGTATTACAACACGCTCACCTGCGGTACGCCCATCGCCGTGCACCGCTATTACAATGATGTGGAGGGCGGACTGGTGAGCAGAGTATGCTTTGCCCAGCTGCCCGACATGCTGGGGGCACAGATGCCCACCTTCGGCCATCTCACGGCGGATGAAAAGGCTGAGATAGACGGATGGGTGGACAAACTGATGGCCATCGGGAAAACAGAGACGGCTGCCACGGAGGAACACAGTGAGGAAGGCACCCTGCCGAAATCTGAGCCCGTGGTATATGAACTGCCGCGCATCAAGCAGGCTATCTGGGACTGGATGGAGGCACGACGGCTGGAATATCTGGAAACTCAGGAAGACCCCGCCCTGGACATCTTCCGCCGCCGCTCGGCTGTGATAGGATTCCGTGCCGGACTTATCGCCATGCTCGTGAGTGACGGGAAGGAGACGGACGAGGCGGTGGACTTTGCCACCTGGGTGGCCGACTATGTACTGTCGGAACAGCTGGACCTGTTTGGCGCTGAGATGAACCGCCTCTTTGAGGAAAGTGAGAATCTGGCGCAGCGTACATTCAAGAGAGGGGATTTCCAGTCGCTCCTGAGCAGTCTGCCCGATGAGTTTACGGCGGAGCAGTTGGTGCACCTGCGCATGCAACTGGGTTTCAAGAGTCCCATCAAACAGGTAATCTATCGCTGGACTACCAACCAAATCATTGAGAAGACGAGCAAGAACACCTATAAGAAATTAGTATCACATTGATAAAAAGAGCCTCCGGATACGAAAGCTGCAGGGAATCGGCATCGACGTATCTGGAGGATAATCATCTGCGCAAAGAATATGAGAGGAAAGCTATTCAGAGACTGAGACTGCTCAATCATTCTGAATAACCGGGATTTTCCACCGGTATCTGGAATACCAGGCGGATGATTGTTTGGCCGGCATCATCTGCATGGACTTGCCCCTGGAGCAGCTGCGCTATCAACTTGGCCTGATAGGGTCTGATATCCTGCGGACTCTGCGGACTGCTGGTGTTGCCGAAGTCGAACATGGATGACCGGGCTTCCGCTGACATCTGACCGTCTGCATAAGATACGCCTACCGTGAGCTGACACTGACTGACGGAGGCCTCCAGATGAATGCTGCTGCCCGACTCGGCATGCTTGGACGCAAAACGGAGGAAGGAGCCGACTGCCAACTGTATCAACTGGGCATCAGAGACAAACGGCTGGCCCGGCGACTGCTCAGAATGGCAGACGATATTGCAGGAATCCTTCATGCTATGGATGGCCTGCTGGCACAATGTGGGGATATCGTAATCTACTTTCTTTATCTGATATGTACCGCTCTCCAACTTGGATACCATCAATACGCTATTGATGAAATCCGTGAGGAACGAGGCTTTGTCGTCCAACTCCCTGACATCTGACTGACGCTCACTGGCTGGGATATACTGACCGGTATCGCCATTCAACTTCTGATTCAGACGGATGATGGTATCTATCGGTTCATTGATGATACGACTGAAACTGTCATAAAAACGGTCTTTCTTCTGTTGGGCTTCCTTGGCTTTGAGGGCATCTGCAAGCATGGCGCGCTCTGCTTTGTGCAGGCGGCGCACATAAATAATGATGCACGTAAGGATGAATACGGCCAGGACTATCATGGTGAGCGTCTGCCATCGCTGGCGCGACTGCTGGCTATCTTTCTGCTGCTGCAGACCCTGCTCGATAATCTGCTGCTGCTGATATGCTGCCTTCTTACTGGCCAACTGGATGCTCTGAAGTTGCAGGCGGTTCTGTCTGTTCTGCTTGAGCATCTCGTCCTGACGGAGCAGCCATTTGGTATGTTCATGTTTCAGCATGAGCAGCTGATGACTGTTGCGGGTCGCCTTGATTCTGAGCTGCACGGCCTTGAGTGCCAGCATATCCCTGTCGCGGAGAGACTGATTGAAGAAGAACTTGCCGATATAGAAGTCGTTGATGTCTTTATAATCCTCTGCCATCTTCCGATTTTCATACGCTACGGCTATTTTCGCGCTGCTGAGGGCTTCCTTGTAGGTGCCTAGTTCAAACAGGTATCTGGCGCGGTCGTAATCGCTGATCATAATACCTGCCAACTGCTCTTCTTTCCGGGCTTCGGCTTCATCTTTATCCACGAAGGCGTAATAATTGAAGAGGCCTTCATGATAGGCGCAAATCTGATTGGGGGAGAAATTCTTCATATTCATCTTCTCCATCCTGCGGAATACTTCCCTGGCCTCATCATATCTATGCAACTTACTATAGCACTTCTCGAGTAGGGCCAACGCGGGCGCTATGAGGACATCCACATTGGCACTGCTGATAGCCTTGTCGCAATACTCCTGCACTTTATCGAAATTACCTATACTCCAATAACTTCTGGCTATCATATAATATGTGGTGCTGCGGTCTACATTCTCATGATCGATGCTCTGGAGATAATAACAGATGGCAGCGGCATACTGACGCTGCTCGAAATAGAAACAGCCTGCGACATAATAATAAGATGCCATACCGTAAGAGTCGTGGCGGCTCCAGGCGATCTGATGCAGCTCGAGGAGTTCCTTTCTGGCCTGCTGATAGTAGGACCTCTCCAAGTAATCGGTGATGACTACCATCCAGCAATCATAGGCATACCCGATAAAGCCGATGTCAAAGCAGATTTTCTTGCTGGCCTGGAATGCGGCGGCAGAGGCGGGCAGATTGCCCGCATAATTATACAGTATGGTCTGCATGAAGAGTGCAAAGCTCTGTGCCCTGCTGTCATGATATTTAGTGGCCATGGCATACATATCTTTAGCCTTCTGCAGCCCATCTGGCCCCATGAAGCCCTCTTCCGTATGGGGGAAACGGGCATAGATGCGGTCGTCAAAACCACTCTTGTTGCGGGCAGCTGCGGAGAGGGGCGAAAAGGACATCAGCAGAACGGCGAGCAGACAGAGGATGACGGGATGGTCGAAGATGAAACGTGCCCCCAGCTTATAGGCTGTGTCCAGATAGGCGTGTCCATGCAGCAGATTGGCGATGAGACGGCAGATGTGCAGACCCAGTCCTGTACCGTTGGTCTTGGTACCTACCATGCGGAAGCGCTCAAACACGGCTTCTGCCTCTGAGGCATCTACGCCACAGCCTGTATCGGCTACTGAGAAGCGGACTACATCCGGCAGCACTTCATAAGAGAGGATGATATGGCCGCTGTCTGTATGTTTGCAGGCATTGGAGAGATAATTGGTGAGCACCTGCTGCAGGCGCTGGGCATCTGTATGGAGTATGTATCCATCGGCAAACTGCGGCTGGAAACTCAGTTGCACATCGGTCTTCTGCCGACCGCGGATGCTCTCCACGGCGGTGTTGCACACGCTATTGATATTCACATCCGCAAAGTTGAGCTTGTACGTTCCGCTCTCAAAATCGGAGAGGTCTATCACGTCGCTCACGAGTGTGGTGAGCAGTCGGCTGTTGATGGAAATCATATTGATGAGTTCGCTCTTCTCATCGGTTGTCATAGACTCAGACATCTCACTGTTGAGCACGTCATTAAATCCTGAGATGGCATTCAGCGGCGTGCGTATCTCATGGTTCATGTTCTGGAAGAAGAGGCTCTTGATATAATTGGATTTCTCCGCCTGGGCCTTCTCCTGCTGGAGTTGGTTGCGCCTCTTGCGCTTCTCCCAGGCATATAAGAGCACAAATGCGAGGATGGCGATGACGGTGACGAGCGAGAACATCATGCGCCAGTGTACCTCTTCATCAGCCAACTTGACTGATTTGGCACGCTGCTCATTCTTCAGTTGGGTGATTCTGAGCAGGCGGTTCTGATGGTCGATGGAGGCTGACTGGATAGCCAGTTTGCTCATCAGCAGACCGTGCTCACGATGGTTGGTAATGAGCTGCCCCTCTGCTTTCTGTTCGGTCATGGCCAATATGCGCTGACTGTTCTGCAGTGCATGCAGCTTCATGACTCCATTCCGCTTGCGCAACTGCGTCTTTTCGCGTTCCAGATTATATAAATCCAGCTGGGGCACGAATTCGTCTATCAGATATTGCTCATCATGGGAATTCACCTCATGTATACTTTCGATGTAGTCGAAGTATGTCAGGGTGGCATTCCGATAGTCGCCGAGCGAATCGAGCTCATTGGCTTTTTTCATCAGCTCGAAGTAGCGGAGTATCGAGAATCGGTCGGTTATAAATGTATCGGCCATACGCTCATCCTTCAGATAGAGCTTGTAATAATAGTACATGGCTTCATTATAAATACCCATATTCCGCTGAAGTATGGGATGCCTACTCTGCGAAAGCATGAATTCGCGGTAAGCGTCTCTCACTTCTGTGCTGTCTGTCGGCACTTTCACACAGGTAAGAATCAGTTTCAGTGCACGTGTGATACTCGTGAAGTCATTGTCCCTTCCGCTCTTCAGTATCAGGTCTATGTACTTCTTGCTGTCGTCCCATCTGGAAAGATATATATCGCATCGTGCCATATCAAAATAGACGGAATTCAGGTCAATGATTCCGGCGTCATTGGCATAGTCCAGGGCACGCTGATAATAGGGATATGCCAGCTTGAAGTGATTGACATGGGTATAAATATTGCCATGGAT
>DAIRCP010000133.1:0-6028 GCA_036796635.1 Prevotella sp.
TTAAATATGAGTGACTCGTATCGTACTGTCACAGCTCTGTCAGAAGGATTTTATAGCGAAAAGAGAAGCAAGTTCTATGCTTTTGCCCATCCGGTAAGTGATGTGGAAGAAATCAAGCTGATTATTGCAGACTATCGCAAGAAGTATTACGATGCCCGTCATGTATGCTATGCCTATGTCATTGGTCCCGATGCCACAGAGTTTCGGGCCAATGACGATGGTGAACCCTCATCCACAGCAGGCAAACCCATCTTGGGACAGATTCATTCTGCTGAACTCACAGATATCTTGGTTGTTGTGGTACGCTATTATGGTGGTGTGAATTTGGGAACAAGTGGACTTATCGTCGCC
Source organism: Prevotella sp. (assembly GCA_036796635.1). Lineage (GTDB taxonomy): Bacteria > Bacteroidota > Bacteroidia > Bacteroidales > Bacteroidaceae > Prevotella. The sequence continues at coordinate 352 of DAIRCP010000133.1, forward strand.
TATCGTACAGCTGCAGCAGATGCCATAGCCCATGCCAAGGTGGAAACGCGTCTGTTGGAAACGGTTGTTACTTATCGTTTCACGTATCCCATGATGAATGATGTGATGCGTATCGTCAAGGAAATGCAGCCACGTATAGTCAGTCAGACATTTGACAATACCTGTGAAATTCAGTTAGCTATTCGTGAGAGTGAGGCAGAACAGCTGCGGCAGCGACTGGCCAAACTGTCGTTCTGATATTATTTATCCGAACAGGGCAGTATGAATATCAGTGTTTACTTGTTGCAGTTTGTCGCTTGACAAACTCAATAGAGCTTGGCAATTTCTGCCATTTACCCCTGTTGGGTACTTTAAGTGCACTTCCATCTCCCTGTTGCAGGATAAAGGTTGAGTCGTTTACTTGAGTGAATGTCGCGGTAAGGTCCTCTGAGCCGAAATCATTGATGAGGGAAATCTCAGCCACCTTATTGCTTTTTACTTTTGCTTTTGTTATCAGCCAGCAGAAGTTATTATGCTGTTTTGCCAGATACCCAGGTAATTCTCCGTATAATTCATGGTCAGGTACGGTAATACCATTGCTGTATAAGTCAACCTGCATAAAAATATCGAATTCTTTATTGTCAAAGAATCCTTTAAAAGGCTGATTTTCCACAAATTCTTTTCCCTGTATAGGCTTGTCAGACTGTGCTTTGCACAAATTGCTGGCAGAGCCCAACGTCATCAGTATGCAGATGGCAATAATATGATAAAAGTTCTTTTTCATTATGCTTAAATAATTGATGTTGGCAAAATTACTAAATCTATATCATTAAATTGCATGATTTTAATAAAATTTTATCTTTACTTCTTGGTTTATAAGAAAATTTAGGTATCTTTGTTGCGACAATAAAAAGTAGAAGATGATTGATAAACAATTGATTCCCGATTATATATTCGAATCAAGTTGGGAAGTTTGTAATAAAGTAGGTGGTATATATACTGTTTTATCCACACGAGCTAAAACTCTTCAGGATTCATTGAATGATAGAATAATATTTATTGGTCCTGATGTCTGGGATGAGAAGGATAGCCCTTATTTTAAAGAAGATAGGTCTTTGTATTCTTCTTGGGTTGATGTTGCGGCCAAAGGCGGTCTCAATGTTAGAATAGGTAGGTGGGAAATTCCTGGTTCACCTATTACAATTCTTGTAGATTTCAAACCCTATTTTGAGAAGAAGGATGAATTGTATACTTGGTTATGGGAACATTACCGGGTGGATAGTCTGCATGCTTATGGCGACTATGATGAGGCATCTATGTTTTCTTATGCAGCTGCACTTGTTGTAGAGAGTTTCTATACTTATAATGTAAAGCCGGGAAGCAAGGTCATCTATCATGGAAATGAGTGGATGACGGGTCTTGGCATTCTTTATATCAACAACAGATTGCCGCAGATTGGCACCGTATTTACTACCCATGCCACGAGCATCGGCAGAAGTATCGCTGGCAATCAGAAACCGTTGTATGATTATCTTTTTGCTTACAATGGCGACCAGATGTCACAGGAACTCAATATGCAGAGCAAGCATTCCATTGAGAAACAGACGGCCATGAATTGCGATTGTTTTACCACAGTGAGTGATATTACTGCCAATGAATGTAAGGAACTGCTCGACAAACCTGTGGATGTAGTGATGCCCAACGGCTTTGACAATAGTTTTGTTCCACGTCCATCTGCATTTACCCGTAAACGCAAGTTAGCCCGTAAACGCCTGTTGGAAGTAGCAAATGCCTTGTTGGGTGAACAGTTGGGTGATGATACACTGATTGTAAGTACCAGTGGTCGTTATGAATTCCGCAATAAGGGTGTGGATGTATACATTGAGGCGATGAACCGTCTGCTTCGCGACAAAGATTTGAAGAAGAAAGTCGTGGCATTCATAGAAGTTCCCGGTTGGGTAGGAGAGCCACGCAAAGATTTGATAGACCGTCTGCAGAGTGGCAAGACCTACGATACCCCATTGGAAGTACCACAGGTTACTCACTGGCTGCATGAGATGAGTCATGACAATGTACTCAGCATGATGAAATGCTTCGATATGCACAATCGTAGAGAAGACAATGTGAAAGTCATATTCCTTCCATGTTATCTGGATGGTCATGACGGCGTATTGAATATGTCATATTATGATATCGTATTGGGCAATGACCTTTGTATTTATCCGTCATATTATGAACCTTGGGGGTACACCCCACTTGAGGCCATCGCTTTCAGTGTTCCATGTATCACTACCGATTTGGCTGGCTTTGGTCTTTGGGCGAACAGTGTGAAAGGCAGTACGAGCGAGTTGCAGGATGGCGTAAAGGTTATACATCGCACAGACTATAACTATTCAGAGGTGGCCGATACCATCAAGGAAACTGTTGCAGCCTATTCCGGTTATACGAAGAGGCAAATAGAAACAGCCCGTAAGAATGCGGAAGCCCTGTCCAAGAAAGCCCTTTGGAGTGAGTTCATTCCTTATTATTATCATGCTTATGATATCGCTTTGCGTAAAGCAGAATCACGTAAGAAAGAATTAAATATCAACTAAACATAAAAATCTGAGAGATTATGAAAATTAAATCTGATTATGTAAATACTCCTCAATGGAAGGAGGTTGCTGTTAAGTCAAGTCTTCCAGAGCAATTGAAGTGTCTGGATGAAATTGCTCACAACATGTGGTGGGTTTGGAATTACGAAGCAAAAGATTTGTTTCGTGACATAGATACTGAACTCTATCATGAGTGTAAACACAATCCAGTACAGCTTTTGGAGCGCCTGAGTTTCAGCCGTAAAGAGCAGATAGTGAAAGATAAGTCACTGATGAAGCGCATTAAGACGGTTTACGATCATTTCCGTAAGTATATTGATGTAAAGCCTGATTCCAAGCGCCCTTCTGTTGCTTATTTCTGTATGGAGTATGGCATTCATTCAGCTCTGAAGATTTATTCAGGAGGTCTGGGTATGCTTGCCGGCGACTATGTGAAAGAAGCTTCTGACTCAAATGTTGATATGTGTGCCGTAGGATTCCTTTATCGTTTCGGCTACTTCACGCAGAGTTTGAGTATGGATGGTCAGCAGATAGCCAATTACGAGACTCAGAACTTCAATTCTCTTCCTATAGAGCGTCAACTTGATGAGAATGGTAATCAGATGGTTATCGATGTGCCTTACACCAACTATCAGGTACATGCACTTGTTTGGCGTGTGAATGTAGGTCGTGTAAAACTATATCTTCTGGATACCGATAATGATATGAACTCAGAATTTGACAGACCTATCACACACTCACTTTATGGAGGTGACTGGGAAAACCGTCTGAAGCAGGAAATCCTCTTAGGTATCGGCGGTATCCTGATGCTGAAGAAATTGGGTATCAAGAAGGATATATATCATTGCAATGAAGGTCATGCAGCACTTTGTAACCTGCAGCGTCTTTGCGATTATATTGATGGTGGCTTGAATTTCAACCAGGCTATCGAACTTGTTCGTGCATCATCACTATACACCGTACATACACCAGTACCAGCTGGCCACGATTATTTTGATGAGGGCCTTTTCGGTAAGTACATGGGCAGTTATCCTGCCAAATTGGGTATCACTTGGGATGAATTCATCGGCTTGGGCCGTATTAATCCAGATGATCATAGCGAGCGTTTCTGTATGTCGACTTTCGCTTGCAACACTTGTCAGGAAGTGAATGGCGTGAGCAAGTTGCACGGTTGGGTAAGTCAGAAGATGTTTGCTCCTATCTGGAGTGGTTATTATCCAGAGGAGAATCATGTAGGATATGTGACCAACGGTGTACATTTCCCGACATGGTGTGCCAATGAATGGCGTCTGGTATATGACAAATATTTTGATTCGTCATTTATGGGCGATCAGAGTAACCAGAAGATATGGGAGGGTATTTATAATGCCCCTGACGATGAAATTTGGTCTACTCGCATGGTGCTGAAGAATAAACTCGTGGATTATATCCGTGAACAGTTCCGCGATACATGGTTGCGTAATCAGGGTGAGCCTTCACGTGTACTTTCATTGTTGGAGCGCATCAATCCTAATGCTTTGATTATCGGTTTCTGTCGTCGTTTTGCTACTTATAAGCGTGCCCATCTGCTCTTTACAGATTTGGACCGTCTTTCTAAGATTGTGAATGATCCTGAGCATCCAGTGCAGTTCCTGTTCGCCGGTAAAGCACACCCTGCTGACGGTGCAGGTCAGGGACTTATCAAGAAAATATATGAGATCAGTCAGCGTCCTGAATTCCTGGGTAAGATAATCTTCCTTGAGGATTATGACTTCCTGTTGGCTCGCCGCTTGGTTTCAGGCGTAGATATCTGGATGAATACACCTACCCGTCCACTCGAGGCATCAGGTACATCTGGTGAGAAGGCTGAGATGAATGGTGTTGTCAATTTGTCAGTCCTTGATGGCTGGTGGTTGGAAGGTTATCGTGAGGGTGCCGGTTGGGCACTTACTGAGAAGCGTACCTACAGCAATCAGGCTTATCAGGATCAGCTTGATGCTGCTACAATCTATGGTCTGCTCGAGAACGAAATCATCCCATTGTATTATAAGAAGAACAAGAAGGGCTATAGTGAAGGTTGGATTAAAGTGATTAAGAATTCTATTGCTCAGATTGCTCCTCATTATACCATGAAGCGTCAGCTTGATGATTATTACGAGAGATTCTATAAGAAGGAGACAGCTCGTTTCAAGAAGTTGGCTGCTAATGACTGTCGTGAGGCTAAAGACATAGCTCAGTGGAAGGAAACTGTTGCAGAGCGTTGGGATGCCATCAATGTCGTGTCATCAGAATGGACTGTTTCTGCTAATGGTCTGGAGACAGGTCAGAAGTATCAGCTCCGTTATGTGCTTGATGAGCAGGGACTCGATGATGCCATCGGTCTGGAACTTGTCAATGTGGCTACCAATAAGGATGGTGAAGAGCGTATCTGGAGTGTAGTACCTTTGAAGATGACAGGCCATGAGGGCAATATCTATACATTCGAGGGTAGTCTGGAACCCATTCAGGCAGGTGCATTCAAGAGTGCAGTACGTATGTATCCAAAGAATAGCAAACTGCCACATCGTCAGGACTTCTGCTACGTAAGATGGTTGAGCCTTCCGGAATGCAAATAAATCAGAGATGATTCAGTAAATATAGGAATCCGGAGAGGCTCATCAAAGCTATCTCCGGATTTTTTAGTTAATCATATAAATCATGGATATACAAGACGTCAGGGAATTTGCATTGACAATGCCGGGAGCTACAGAGGATATGCCTTATGGGCCCGATTGGCTTATATTCCGCATAGAGGGTAAGATATTCCTGCATATATGGTTGGAGTCCCCCGAACCCACATGTGCTGTAAAACTTCAACCGGATGAAGGCGAACTGTTGAGAGAGCATCAGGAGTCTGTCCGTCCAGCTTACCATCTTAATAAGATACACTGGAATGACCTTTATCTGGATTATCTGGATGATGCCCAGGTCAGGGAATTGATAGAGAAGTCTTATCGTTTGGTCTTTGATAAACTACCCCGGAAAATAAGAAGTAGATATATATAATCAAACTAAAACAATTATATATAATATATTAAACAATAAAAAACAGAGAAAAAATCAGTAAAGTATTTGGAAATATAGTA
>DAIRCP010000134.1:0-5988 GCA_036796635.1 Prevotella sp.
TTAAAGCATTCTGCGGACTGGATGATGCAGGAAGAACGCAGACTGGTTCTACCTCTTCGGTACGCTTCTTTGTCTATAACTACGATCCGACAAAGACACAGAGCACTACGGATTCTGCATCGGAGACCATTCCACTGAATCTGCCGGCAGTCGGTATCGATAAGAATACGACCTGTGAGATTTATGATATCTGGAACAAAAAGACGGTAGGTACCTTCAGCGGTACATCATTCGCTCCGGCAGTCAACCGTCATGGATGTGCTTTCTATCGCATTGTTCCCACTACTTCCAACGGTATCAAAAGTACCACATGCAAGCAGCATGCAAAAGCTAAAGGCATTTACGCGCTGAACGGAAGAAAAATCAATGAACCGATAGACACTTTACCCCGCAATATTTATATTATTGATGGTGTGAAAACAATAAAACGATCAATTCGATAAGAAGATGGATATGAACAGACCAAAAACAATCATCAGTATATGCCTGATGTTATTCGGGCTGTCACTAGGTGCCAACGCACAAAGCAAACTCTATCCCCAATTATTTGATTTGGGTGATGTGACATTAAACGGTGGTCCATTCCTCCATGCCATGACGCTGAATGACAGCATCCTGTTGGAATATGACCTGGGCAGACTGATGCAGCCGTACGAAAAGCAAGCTGGACTCACTGAGAGCGGTAAGGCTTTTGATAACTGGTGCGGTGACCGCGGACTGGATGGTCATGTGGGCGGACACTATCTGTCAGCTCTTGCCATCAGTTATGCTTCCTGTCAGAATGCAGCCAAGAAGGCACTGCTGAAGGAAAGACTCGATAAATTCGTAAACCGCCTGAAAGACTGTCAGGATGCATGGGACAAGAATGACAGTACCATCATGCATGGTTACTGCGGTGGCGTGCCTCACAGTTATGACTTGTGGACGAGTTTTGCCAAAGGGGATATGACGGAATACTGGAAGTCATGGGTACCTCTTTATAATATACATAAGACGTATGCCGGACTCCGTGATGCATGGGTATATGCTGGTAATGAGACTGCCAAACAGGTATTCCTGAAGTTCTGTGACTGGGGCGTGAACCTGATTGCCAATCTGACCGACACCCAACTGCAGAACGTACTCGGCAATGAGCATGGTGGCATCAATGAGATGTTTGCCGATGCTTACCAGATGACCAAAGACGCACGTTATCTGAAAGCAGCCAAAAGGTTTGCTCATAGATGGCTGCTGCAGGGCATGGCTTTACACCGTGGTACCCTGCTGGATAATGTGCATGCCAATACGCAAGTGCCGAAGGTGATAGGTTTTGAACGTACCTATCAGCAGGACCGTGTATCCACTTATGGCAATGCAGCCCGTTTCTTTTGGCAGAATGTGACCGGGAAACGTACTATAGCTGTGGGTGGTAACTCCATATCGGAGTGGTTCCCCGATAACAGTCACTATGGCAACTTTATCACCAGTCCCGACGGTGTGGAGACCTGCAACTCCAACAATATGCTGAAACTGAGTGAAGACATCTTTGCCGATGAACATGATTCTAAATACGTGGACTTCTTTGAAGGTACTCTGTATAACCATATCCTCTCTTCGCAGAATCCAAGGACAGGCGGTTATGTGTATTTCACATCCGCACGTCCACAGCACTACCGCGTATATTCGCAGGTGAATCAGGCTATGTGGTGCTGCGTGGGTACTGGAATGGAAAACCATGGCAAATATGCAGAATTTGCTTATACCCACAATAATGACTCCCTGTATGTGAATCTCTTTATGCCTACAACCCTCAATTGGCGCGACAAAGGAGTGATTCTGACACAGGAGACGTCATTCCCCTATACGCCTTCATCCAAGATAACCATCCAGCAGGGTGGAACCTTTACGCTCCTTGTGCGCCATCCTAGTTGGGATGCTGATTTCAAAGTGACCGTGAACGGAACTGCTGTGACTGGCACGGAAGTGAAAGGCTATCTGCCCATAAACCGTACCTGGAGTGCGGGTGATGTAGTGGGAATCAGTCTGCCGATGACGGTGAGCGTGGTACCTCTGCAGAATTACACCGACTATGTGGCATTCAAGTATGGTCCTATCCTGCTCAGTGCCAAGACAGGTACCGATAACCTGACCGGACTCTTTGCCGATGCCTCACGTATGGGACATGTGGCAAGCGGCGAACAGAAGAACCTGTATTCCGCTCCTTTATTAATAGGTACACGTGATAATTTGGCTGAGGCAGTGGAACTGACCGATGCCGACAGTCTGCACTTCCGCATCAACGGATATTACAGCGACGGTAAATGGAGCAATCTGGTGCTGCAGCCGTTCAGTACGATACAAGAGGCACGGTACATGATGTACTGGATGAATGTGAATGAAGAGAAGTGGGATTCCATCAAGACCGTGCTGGAAGCACAGGAAGCTGCCGCCCAACTGCTGGAAAGACGTACTGTGGACTATGTGATTACCGGTACACAGCAGAGTGAGAGTGACCACTATATGGAGAAGACCAATTCCAGCAGCGGTACTGCCAATGGCGAATACTGGCGTGACGGTGAGAAATTCAGTTACTTGCTGCAGACCAAAGGATATACCGATGGCGTGACGCTGATGGTACGTTATTGGGGCGGCGACAGCGGTAACCGACAGTTTGATATACTCGTAGACGACTCGGTGGTAGCCACTGAAAGTCTGACGGGTGGTACGAATGCATTTGTGAATAAAGAATATACAGTTCCTTCTAAATTCCTGCAGGGAAAGACGCAAGTACGCGTCATGTTCCGCGCAAAGACAGGAAACACTGCCGGTGGAGTATACTATTTGCGATTGTTGATACCAGCTGCGACAGCCGGTATCAACTCACAAGTGGCAGTGACTGAGAATGATCCGGAGGCTATTTATACACTTGGTGGGGTGAAGACGGATAAAACCGATTCTCTGCCCAGTGGTATCTATATCATCGGTGGTAAAAAATACGCATTGAAATAATAAAAAGAGTGATGCAATAATCTTCAATCAAAATATGAACAGACTGAAAATAACCTTGTGCGTCTGCCTGATGGCGATGGGCGCGACAGCACAGCAAGTAACGAAAATGGAACAGGGCATCGTCCTGACTAACGGGAATGTACATGCACGTGTACAGTTTCTTACCAATGACATTGCCCGTATAGAGAAATCGCCTACAGGAGAGTATCGGAAATCCAAGTCGGTAGTGGTCACACTATCGCCTAAGACAGTGAAAACCAGCTTTACAGAGAGCGTATCCAGTGTGACGGTGGCCTCCAGTGATGTAAAAATCGTGATGGATAAAACTACTGGACGTATCGAATACTTCGACATGCAAGGTAACAGCCTGTTGAAGGAGAAGTCCAATGACTTCGTCCGCAGAACCAAAGGCTCTGACCAGAATGCTTATACAGCTGGTCAGACCTTTACACTGGATGCAGATGAGGCTATCTACGGTCTAGGTATACTTCAGGAGAATAAGTTGAATAAGCGTGGTACATCACGCTATATGCTACAAAGCAACACGGAAGACTATGTGCCTGTGGTGCAGAGTGTGAAGGGTTGGGGCATCTATTGGGACAATCTGTCACCTACCAACTTCTCGGATAATCAGGACGGTATGACGTTCCGCTCGGAAGTGGCAGATGACATCGATTACTACTTCATGCTGGGCGGCAGCGTGGATGGTGTGAATGCCAAGATGCGCGAACTGTCGGGTACGGTACCGATGCTGCCTAAGTGGACGTTCGGTTTCTGGCAGAGCAAAGAGCGCTATAAGAGTTGGAAAGAGGTGGAAGAGGTAGTGAACAACTATCGCAAACTGCAGATTCCGCTGGACTGCATCGTACAGGACTGGCAGTATTGGGGCACCCACTATCTATGGAATGCCATGGAATTCCTGACAGCCGACTTTGCCAATCCGCAGCAAAATATCGATTCACTGCATAGTAAGCATGCCAAACTGATGATTACCATCTGGTCATCTTTCGGTCCGCAGACCAAGCAGTATCGTGAGATGGAACCCAAGGGGATGCTCTTTGATATCCAGACATGGCCACAGAGCGGTCTGACTGACTTCTGGCCGCCACGCATGGACTATCCCAGCGGCGTGAAACCTTATGATGTGTATAATCAGGAAGCCCGCGACATCTACTGGAAGCACCTGACGCGACTGTATAAACTGGGACTGGATGCCTGGTGGATGGACAGCACAGAGCCTGACCATGCCAACTTCAAGGACAGTGACCTGGACCTGAATACTGCCATGGGCTCATGGCGCAGTGTGCGTAATGCTTATCCACTGATGGCAGTAGGTGGTGTGTATGATCATCAGCGTGCTTATGCCAGTGCACATGACTCTATCACAGCACGCAAGCGCGTGGCTATCGTGACCCGTTCCGTGTTCGCCGGTCAACAGCGTACAGGCGCCAATACATGGAGTGGGGATGTGGCTTCCTCCTGGGAGACACTCCGCTGCCAGATACCTGCCGGACTGAACTTCTCGATGACAGGCAACCCTAATTTCAATTCTGACATAGGCGGTTTCTTCGCCGGAGCTTACAATAAAGGTTATCTGGATGATTCGGGTTGCAAGAATCCGCTCTATCAGGAACTTTACGTGAGATGGATGCAGTTCGGACTGTTTAATCCTATCATGCGCAGTCATGGCACGGAAGTGTCACGCGAACTCTATAAGTACGGCAAGGCAGGCGAACCTGTGTATGATGCCTTGGTGAAAGCGGTACGCATGAGATATACTTTGATACCTTATATATATAGTACGGCATACAACGTGACAGCCAAAGACGGTAGTTATATGCGTGCGCTCGTGAGTGATTTTAAGGCTGACAAACGTACTTGGAACATAACGGATGAGTTTATGTTCGGTAAGTCGTTGCTGGTGGCCCCGATTGTTAAAGCGCAATATACACCGGAGAAAACTGTGGCAGTGGATGCTATGTCTGGCTGGGATCGCAAAGACGGAGCAAAAGATGTAGGTATGAGGATTGACCCCTGGACAGACAAGAAAAGCACGGATGTTTATTTGCCCGGAGGTGCGCAGTGGTTCAATTACTGGACCAATGAGCGCACCGATGGCGGCAAAACCATCACCCTGCAGACTTCTCTGGACTATATCCCGCTGTTTGTACGTGCAGGTTCTATCCTGCCTGTTGGCGAGACGATGCAGTACGTAGATGAATGTCCTGCCAATAATTTGGAAATCAGAGTGTATCCGGGTGCTGATGCTGACTTTACCCTCTATGAGGATGAAGGCGACAGCTATAACTATGAACATGGCATATGCGCTACCATCACCTTCCACTGGAATGACCAGGCCAAGACACTGACCATCGGTAAGCGTAACGGTAACTACCCCGGTATGCTTACCCAGCGTACATTCCTTGTAAAACTGATGGGTGGCAACGCAGAAAAGAGCATCAATTATAAGGGTGCCAAGATAAATGTAAAAATTGGAGGATAATGTGTGATGATGAAAAAGCTATTTCTGACTGTAATCTGTGCATGGGCGTTTCTGAACGTCAATGCACAAACCTTTACCGTGACATCCAATGGATTTGATGCGGTAAAGAGTAATCTGCATACCCGCATCGTGGTGTATGCTGACAATATCGTGAGGGTGTTTAAATCAGATGACGGTGACCTGACCAAGAAACGGAGTATACCCGTGCTGATGCAACCTGCCACTTCCGGATTCAGCGTGAATGGTGACACGACTGCAGTGACGCTGACGACCTCCAAACTCACAGTGACCTACACATTCTCTAACGGTCAGGTAGCTGTGTCACGTGCAGACGGAACAGCTCTTCTGAAAGAAAAACCTTTCGGTACAAGCATGACTGCCACCACAGACGGCACACAAGCCAGTTACACGCTGAAGCAGACATTTACACTGGATACCAGCGAAGATATCTTTGGACTGGGACAGATACAGGACGGATGCCTCTCACAGCGTAAGAA
>DAIRCP010000135.1:0-5953 GCA_036796635.1 Prevotella sp.
GTGAGTGTGGAGATAGTGAAGGACGAAGTCTTCTTACTCTTGTTTGGGGATAACTTATACAGTTTGTTGATGTTGCCTCCGGAACCGATGATGTCCACATGATCCAGACCTTCAGTCTGTTTCGTCAGTTCTGATTTCATCTCTTCCATCACAGCAAGGTCACTTTCCTCATTTTTCGGATTAAGCATCCGCAGCGTACCTATTCTGAATGATTTCTGATATACCATCTTTTTGTCCTTTACCAGAATGATTTCCGTGCTTCCACCTCCTACATCCACATATGCGTAAGTGTCAAGATTATGTTCAAATCCTTCTAGGTTTTTCTCATATACGATGCTGGCTTCCTCTTCACCTGATATGATTTCTATGCAGAGCCCGGTTTCCTTCTCCACCTTCTTCACCACCTCTTTACCGTTTTTCGCCTCCCGCATGGCAGATGTGGCGCAAATTCTGTAATTGGTGACACTGAAAGATTTCATCAGTTGCTTGAATGCTTTCATCGTATGTATCATCATTTCCTGGCGCTCAGCACTGATTTCTCCTATAGTGAATACATCCATGCCCAGACGGAGAGGCATTCTGAAGAATAGTTCTTTATAAAAAGAAACTGGTTCGCCCAAATAGAGCTTTTTATTGATGCTCTTGATTAATAGCCTTGCTGAATTGGAGCCGATATCTACGGCAGCTAACATATATTTTTCCATATTATCTCTTATTTGTTGATTCCCTGTGAATAATATTTATATAACTCCTCTTGTGATCTAAAAGGCGCTTCATTTTCTTTCGGTTGATAAAAATCATTATGACCGCTTCCATCCACGATACGCCCTTGCATTGTATCCAGAAGACCGTAGTTCACGATAACTTGTAGTTGTTGCTGTATATTTGGATTATAAACCGGAGTCATCACCTCAATTCTGTTGTTGAGATTGCGCGGCATCCAGTCTGCAGAACCCAGATAGTATTTCGGGTCATTGTTGTTGCAGAATATCAGAATGCGCGAGTGTTCCAGATATCTGTCGATGATCCCATGAATGTGAAGATTCTCGGCAAAGTCTTCATGGTAAGTCTTGAGTGCGCAGTTTCCTCTTAACACCATATCCACTTTCACGCCTGCATTAGCAGCCTGATATAGTTTTCGGACCACGTCTTCATCGGTCACACTATTGATTTTTATTTTGATGTAAGCAGGTCTTCCCATCTTGTGGTTCTTCATCTCAGTGGCTATCATTTCCAGTATTCTGTCCTTCATACAGTTGGGCGAAACCAGCAATTCCCTGAATTTGAAAGGTTTAAAGGGTGTCTGAATGAAATTAAAAACATTCTCTATATCTTTGACGATTGGGCGATAGGCCGTAAACAGGATGCAATCTGTATATACTCTAGCATTTCCCTCATGAAAATTCCCCGTTCCGATACAAGTCAGATTTCCAGTTCGCATCTCAATCAGGGTAATCTTGGAATGGATTTTCAATCCCTCAACACCGAAAATCACATTGATGCCCACATCACGCATCTTTTTGCTCCAATAGATATTATTTGCTTCATCAAAACGTGCAAGCAGTTCTATCACCACCGTTACCTTTTTTCCGTTTTTAGCTGCTGCGATAAGCGTATCAACCACTTTGGAGTGTTTTGCCAGACGATACAGCGTAATTTTTATGCCATGTACGGAAGGTAGCAGCGATGCTTCTCTGAGAAAACGGAGATAAGCGTCAAAGGACTGATAGGGTACATGCAGAAATCTGTCGGATTCATGGATGAGTTGCAGTACACTCGTCTTATCGGAGAACTCCGGTTTCTGAATTGGAGTCCAGACCGGATATTTCAGATTTTTACGTCCGCAGTTGGGGAAAGATATCAGATCACGGTGGTTAGGATATCTGTCGCCTGGAAGTACCGTATCCATCTTGTTGATATTCAGTTTCTTCACAATGCGTTTGAGCAATTCTTTAGGCATCGCCTCGTCATAGCCCATCCGTATCGGTTCACCGCTGCGTCTGCTCTTTACACCTTTCTGTACTTTTTGCATTTTACTGATGTCCATGTCATTGTCTATTTCCATTTCGGCATCCTTAGTAAACTTGAAGGAATATGACTCAAATCTGGTAAAGACAGTACCTGCAAACAGCCAGGGGAGGCAGTATCTGATGACATCATCTATATACATTAGGTAAATCTGTCCGTCCATATCTGGAAGGCGAAAGAATCGTCCGTACGTGCTTACGGGGATTTTGATGACTGCATAGTTATGCCGCCTTGACTTCTCAGCAGCCTTACAATCAACCGCCAGATAAATAGTATCGTCAGTTTCATTTTCCAATTGCCCCAGATTGTTCATCCATACCGGTTGGATACTGCCGCTGAGTTGCTCCTGATAAAGTTTGGAGATGGCTTTCTGTTGTATCTCGTTGATATTCTTATCATTCACCAGATGGATGCCATTGCTGTTCAGCTCCTTTTTTACAGTCTCAATAGCGTCAATGTATTCTTTGGAAAAAGACTCATTCAGGTGGCTGATAGTCTTCAGCGTATCTGATGCCTGTTTGATTTCAGCTTTCAGTGTCTTATTCTTAGAATCAGCAATGTGACTTAGTGTGGCTATTCTCACTCGGAAGAATTCATCCAGATTATTGGAATAGATGCCTAAGAACGACAGCCTTTCCAATAATGGGACATTCTCCCGTTGTGCTTCCTGCAGAATACGATGGTTGAAATACATCCAACTGACATCTCTTTCCACCCACGGGAACTTAGTTTTCTTGATATTGTCCATATTTCATTTTCATTATGTTCGTATGAATGTTGCAAAATAACGAAATGATTATTACAGAGCAGTAACATTCGCATGAAATAAATATGAATTTTGTGCGGATTCTTCATCTTGCGCTATCACGAAAGGATAAAAATGGTCGAAAGTAAAAGGTGGATTGGTCGAAGCAGACTTTTCCTCCTTTTTATATTATATTATCTTTGCAGCATCAATTTTAAACAGAAAAAAATAAAGAAGATGAAAATTCGATTATTACTTTTAGGCATGGTGATGGTTTGTGGCGGATCTGTATTCGCTCAGAAAACCTCAGTAAAGGGATTGGTAGTGGATTCCGCTTCCCGTCAGGGCGAAATGTTTGCTTCGGTGCGTATTTTCCGACAGAAGAAAATGGATAAACCTGTGGCTATGTTTGTGACAGATAAGAACGGTGCTTTTAAGTCGCAGGTGGGCAGTACGGGTAATTATACGCTGGTCATTAGCTCCATGGGACGTAAGGACATCTGCCGCGATTTTATATTGAACGGTGAACAGACAAAGGATTTCGATACATTATATATATCTGACAATGCCAAGGAACTGAAAGGCGTGACGATAACGGCACAGAAACCACTGGTTAAAATGGAGGTGGACAAGATGAGTTACAGCGTGGAAAGTGATGTGGATGCCAAGTCGAGTACGGCACTGGATATTCTCCGGAAGGTTCCTATGGTGACAGTAGACGGACAGGACAACATCACCGTGAACGGCAGTAGTAGTTTTAAGGTGTATGTGGATGGGAAACCCAACCTGATGCTGAGCAGCAATCCGGGACAGATACTGAAAAATATGCCAGCCAGTATGATTAAGAATGTGGAGGTGGTGACCAATCCCGGTGCCAAATATGATGCTGAAGGAGTGGGCGGCGTGCTTAATATTGTGATGAACAAAGTGAATGGGCAGTCATCTGCCGACATGAACAACCTGAGTGCCACGGTCCGCGGACGGGTGAGCAACAAGGGCTATTTCGGCGGCGTATATGGTGCCATGCAACAGGGTAAGTTGAGTATGTCGGTCAACTTGAATGTCAATCACAACAAGTTGAATAACATGGGCATATCTTCCAGTCGGGAACAGACGGGCTCTGCAGGTACATCAACAATGAACACCTCTTACAATAGTGATAATACCGTTGACTTCAGAATGGGATATCTCAGTGCCAGTTATGAGATAGATTCTCTGCGACTGGTATCCGCCTCATTCGGTCTGATGGAATTCGACAATAAAAATGACGGTGCAGGTTTAACGTCAATGGGTGGCGGAATGTATGGCACAGGATTCTCTTACAATAACGCGACGAATACGAAGATGGGACGCTATTCCATTGACGGAAGTGTGGACTATCAGCGTAGCTTCGCCGGTCATAAGGACCGTACACTTACCTTGTCATATCTCATTTCCACTTCGCCCACGAAGAACAAGACTCTGAGTGCCTTCGATGCGGATGCCACCACATCATTGCTCAATCTGACTGACCGCTATACGGATGCCCACAACAATACGGTGGAACATACCTTCCAGGCTGATTATGCCACACCGCTCAGCAAAACGCTGTCCATGGATGCTGGTATGAAATACATTCTTCTAAATAATACGTCGAAGTCTGAATTCTATACGGTGGCCGGTGATGTGCGGACACTGGATGCGGGCAGCAGTCTGGACTACAAACATTCTAATGACATTCTTGCCGGTTATGCAGAGCTGTCTGCCAAACTCAAGAAGTGGAGTCTGAAAGGCGGTCTGAGATATGAGCATACTTGGCAGAGTGTGAAGTATATCACCGGGGTAGGTGAGGATTTCCATCTGAACTATGGTAATCTGGTCCCATCTGGTAATCTTTCTTATACATTGTCTGAGGCTTCCAATATCGGACTTGCTTATAACATGCGCATCAGCAGACCGAACATCACTATGCTGAGTCCTTATGTTGACCAGTCGGACCCTACAGCCCTCAGCTATGGTAATACCAATCTGGACTGTGAGAAATCGCATAATATCAATCTGGTTTACAACCTCTTTACTCCAAAATGGATGATGAACCTCACGCTGCGTGAGAGCATCTGCAACAATGCCATTGAGAGTTACAGCTTTTATGATGCTAAAGGACTGTTGAATACGACTTACGGCAATATCGTGAAGAATCACCAGACGGGTCTGAACGCCTACATCAACTGGAATGCGACGAAGAATACCCGAATAATGCTGAATGGTGATCTGTCGTATGTGGATCTGAAAAGCAATGCACTGGAGATGAGCAACAGTGGTTGGCAAAGTAATGTGATGCTGGGTCTGCAACAGACGTTGCCGCTGAATATCCGTCTGAGTGCCAATGTGATGACTGCCACAAAATCATATACACTTCAGGGCAATACATCCGGACACAATTTTGTGATGGGTAGCCTGACACGTACCTTCCTGCATGATCGTCTCAGTCTGAGTGTGATGGCATTCATGCCATTGGACGGCAAGAATCTGGAGATGAAGACCATGACCCGAGGCAAGAATTTTGTCACGCAAAGCTGTACCAGCATACCACTCCGCTTTGTATCGCTCAGTGTCAGTTATACCTTGGGTGGAAATGGTACTACCGTAAAGAAGGTGAAGCGTACCATACAGAATGATGAATTGAAAGAGACAAAATCCCAGAATGAAAGTATCGGCAATATGATACAATAATTTTCAAGTGAATTGTTTTGGATAATCACTGAAATGATGTATCTTTGCTGATGGGTAGATAAAATTCCAAATGAATATGTGGATTAAGAAAGAAGAAAGAAAAACGTTTTGGATGCAGGTGGGCGCATGGGCAGCCATGTTTGTCTTACCTACATTTACCTCTTGGCTTGTGACACATTCCAGTGACATGGCATGGCTCGTGGCTAGGGATGCACTGCCGGTGACGTTGTGCTTCGCACTGATATTCTTTCTTAATGTCTATTGGTTGACCCCAGAATACCTCTTCAAAGAAAAAAGGAAAAGGTTTAATATCTATAACAATGTCCTTACTCTGGCAGTTACTGCCATTCTGCTAGGCGTGTCGTATCTGTTCAGTGATAACCACCAGCCCTTCCAATGGGGACCTTTTTTAATAAATGTGCTCAGTAAGTGGGGATTCTGCTGGGTGATGGTACTCTTTGGACAACT
>DAIRCP010000136.1:0-5555 GCA_036796635.1 Prevotella sp.
TCTATTCTTATTTAGTACAAGTATTATATCACTAAAATTAAAGATGTTTTCTTTACCCTTATTTCCGCAGAGTATTTATTTGGATAATTCAAATATAATTTTAAGTGAGCTTATTTCTCATATTTTGGCGCCTCAGTAAATTTTATTTACGATTGCAAAGCAATTGCATTCTTACATTACATAAAATCCCCCACCCAAACAAAATGAGGATAGATGATAAAATCCCGAAAAAGCTTCGCTATTCAAGGAAAATATCAGAATAATATTCTTTAGTAGTGTACAAATTTAGTACATATTGTCTGCCGGTCCTTATCCATTTGGCTGGGACACAGACAAAATAAAGCATAAAACTCTTAAGTCTACTTGATTTCTTCAGTGGCTCAATCTTTCCACTCAACTTATCAAGTAGATAAAGGTAGAAGTTCTTCAACATGGCAGTAACCAGCATGAATACTGTATTCTCACCAAGAAACGAAAAAGGAAGATGGGCCCATCCGAAGTCATTGTTCTGAATATCAAAGTTCTTTTCACTTTCTCCACGCTTGTTATAGAACACAACAATTTCTTTTTCAGAAGATTCCCAATCGTTGGTGATAATACAGCGATAGACATAAACGGTACCGAACATGTCTGTCATGGCCTTTCCATCGTCATCTTTCTTAACTGTGCGCTGTACTACCAGTCTGTAGTTCTTGCCTACGACGAAATCAGGAACCTTTATGGATGTCAGTGCACAATCCTCATATCCGATTTTCGACTCTTGCCATGATTTACATG
This sequence comes from Prevotella sp., assembly GCA_036796635.1. Classification (GTDB taxonomy): domain Bacteria; phylum Bacteroidota; class Bacteroidia; order Bacteroidales; family Bacteroidaceae; genus Prevotella. The sequence continues at coordinate 778 of DAIRCP010000136.1, forward strand.
CACGGAATTCCTCATACCTTCCAGAACAATTACTTGCACGTATATAGAACAGTTTACAATGACTTTCAACAGTTTGTATTATTTCTTTTGAGAAAGAGCCACAGTCGGCGCGAAACCTATTTATGTTGACACCTAGAATATCTGTCAGTCGTTCCATAATACGTCTTAGGGTGTCAGCCTGATGAAACTTCACATTTGTATTGCCGTCACGGTTCTCTCCGCCTACAAAGATTCCTCCTACAGTTGCCCAACCTGGGAAATATCCGTAGTCTCCTTTATATGAATATTCGGAATCGTACTTATGTGCTGGGATAAACTGGTGGTCGAAGTCAAGGTCTATGCCGGAGCCTGCCTTTATAAGCCCTAGCTTCTTGATCATTTTCAAAAGAAGTCTGTTAAGTTTGTCTGCTGTGTTGAATTTATATTCAGAGTCAGAATGATCACATGTATATAATTTGTTATCCTCTGTCAGTTCTTTCAAACCTCTTCCTATAGTATCTGCACTAGGAGTGTCTGTGCCGGGGCGTCTGGAAAACTGAGGTGAAAGAGTGTTGATGTCTTCAAGGCAATTACTTCCACACAGGTAACTGTAAAATACAGTGGAGATTATGTCGCTATATTGATATGCACGGCCGCTTTCACCTCTTTGGCCAAGGGTGGAATCTATGATTCTTCCTAGTCCGAGATTAGAAAAAATGTCCATTATGTGAAATATTCCACCAAAAGAGGTGATGTTTTCAGATTTTATTGCTACTCTTGTCATGTCAGAACGATTTCGTATTTTTGTTTTTTACACCACTAAGGTAAGTGATTTTTCTGACATAGCCAAGTGTTTGGAGACTTTTGTTTATCAGACACTTGCGCTTTTTGAAAACTTTTTTATTGCGGAATTAAGGGATTAAATTAATCGAAAAATCGTGGATTTATTTTTGTTTCCGCACACAGTACCATTCTCGCGTTTTGAAAGTATAATCGTTGTGTTACCCTGAACGATGCCATCGTCTCAGTAATTCACGGCACCGATGTCAGTTTGCTGATTTTGCCCCAAAAGGTCCATGCCACCTTTATAGTTAAAGGTAATACCCTTACCAATGCAAGGGGGATATTGGTGTGTTGTCTGTCTTATAGCCGGAAATGGTTCACAAAAAAGTAACAAGTAACAAGTCACAAATATAAAAAGTGGTATATCATCACAGAAACGTGAAATTTTGCGCCTAAAAGTATGCAAGAAACGTGAAATGCAACAAACAAAAAAACATCACTGCTTGAATCTGGATGTATCCACTGCCTCGCGCTTCTTCTCCTGATAACCTCCGAACTTATAGGTGAAGGACACGCCCGCCATGCGGTAACACGAGAAATCCATCGTGAGATTCTGGCCCTTGTAATCTATGCGGGGATTGATGACTGAGGTACGGAAGAGGTCATTGCAGAATACGCGAAGCACGGCATGCTTGCGGAGAAACTGCCAGCGGGCACTGAGATTGAGATAACTGGAGGATGGTAAATCGTATATAGCCTGAATGGCTTTGGAACGAATCATGCCATCTACGGACAGAGTGATGTCCGGACGGGATGAGAGGGTGACGGTATTATTGAGACTGGCCATGCCATAGACTATCTGTCGGCTGAATGGGATATCATAGAAATGGTCGGCACGCTCATGCTGCCATAAGCCGATGAGGGTGAGACGCGAATTGAGCCACTTGCCAAACTGTTGTGGCAGTGACGCCTGCAAACCTGCCTGCTGCTGATTGTTGAAATTCAGATTCTTATAACTCACGGTGAGGCGGTCATGACGCTGATAGGGTGTCTGCGTGAAATAATCGTCATCGTAACTATACCAACTTACAAACTGGTACTTCCCTTTCAATACATAGACCAACTGCAGCTGGTATTCGCTGGACGGACGGAGTTCCGGATTGCCGGTAATCTCATTGTATCCTCCATTGCTGTAGGTGGTGAAATTGGTCATGGCCCAATAGCCCGGATACTGACGGTCGCTGCTGAAGTTCAACTGGAATACATGACCGGCTGAAGGAAGATAGGTGAGATTGAGCGTGGGATACAGATACCACTGATGCCATACGGGCGTGTGATAATATTCGCCTGCCAGGGATGCCTCCATCGTAAACTTCTCACTGAAATTCTTGGTGAAACCAAAATAGACATTCACATCCTTCTCTACCTGACGGGTATAGGATGACTCGGGGGCGCTGCCTGTGGTGGTAACCGACACGAGATAATCCTGGCTGCTGTGATTGGTGCTGCCGGTATAAATGACGCCGTAGTTGATGCCCCACCCTCTCTGGAGTTGATGCTCCTGCGAAAGGAAGAATTTCCAGCGATTGATGCGCTGGTCATTGTCTACGGTATAATTCAGTGCGCCGGTGGGCAGTACACTGCTCAGATTCTGCCATTCGGGATTGTGATAATAGGTCATCTCCGCACCGGCTTTGAGTCCGAAAGGCGTCTGATAGTCCAGACGGACATTGTGCAGCCAGGTATGGGCATCTATCCATGTGTTGCCACTCACATTGCCGGAGATATCGAGCGCGTTGTGAGTCTGGTGGTAATCGCCCTGATAGACCAGACTCAAGCGATGGTTCTGCGCGAAGTTATAGTCCATCCCGATGCGGTAGGTATGTCCGTAACCGCCGGAACGATGAATCTCATGGGTATCTATATCATGGACGGTGCCATCATCCAGGGAATGACGGGAGGTCTCATCCGTGGTGGAAAAGGTGTCTCCATGACTATGGTGATACATCATATCCATGGAAAACTTGCCTTTACTATATAATAAGGTGGCACGCTCACCAAACTGGGCATCATGCTGCTGGTTCCAGGCTAGGTTGACTTCGCCCTGCAGCGGCATATTGTCTGAGGTGGTATGCTTCAGACGAATGTCGATGACGGCACCGCGAATCTGCATTCTGGCGGGAGCCGTGTACATCACTTCCGCCCGTTCTATTCTGCTGGCGGGCAGACTCTTCAACAGGGACACGAGTTGCTCGGTAGTCATCGTGGTGACTTTGCCATCCAGTATCACGGTGGTAGCTATTCCTCCCAAGGAGATTTTGCCGTCCTGCTCTGTCACACCCGGTATCTCCTTCACGGCATCATAGATATTGTCTATCGCCTTCTTGTCTATCAGCCGCGGAAGGTCGTAAGTAATGGTGCTGCCGGATACCCGCGCTATCGGTCGAGATCCTCTGACCATGACCTCGGGCAACTGATGCAGGATGCTGTCCATACGCAACGAGTCCTGCTGCTGGGCATACGCTCCTGTACTCATGAATAACAATAAGGTGTAAAAAAGCTGCTTCATCTTCATTTTGTTTTGTTATGACACTGCAAAGTTACGCTTTTTTCTCTTTTTTTAAGTGCTTCGTGGCTTATCATGTCTTAAGAGAAGTGTTATTTAGTCTTATCATCAGCGTGATGATTGGAAGAAAATCCGTATCTTTGCGTCATGACAAAATCAATGAAGTATATCGCGCTGCTGGTGATCGGGGTACTAGTCATTATCCTCGCCTACCAGGCTTACTGGCTGGTGGGACTCTATCACACCATGCAGACAAAGATGCACAGCGATATCCAGGAGGTAATCAGAGTATCTGACTATGATGAAATGATGTACAGGACGGAAGCACTACATCAGGACAAGAATGGACCACACGGAAGGATGGACGTGAGCGTGAGCGCTAATAGCAACCATACATCTGTAAAAAGTGGAAGCGTGCTGAAAAACAAAAAGCGTCATATAGCGAAAAACTCTTCGGAAACCGACCTGCCCGTGAAGGATTTTGCCACGCTGCTTAAAAATCCAACGGCTGTGATGGCCTTCGGACTCTATATGCAGCAAGGCATCCATGCGGCCCTGGACCAACTGAAACAGGTGGACTCAAGGCATTTCGACAGACTGCTGACGCATAGGCTGGACTCCCTGGGCATCCATTCTCCCCACCGTACGCTGTATCTGAGCCATTACAGGCAGGACGGCAACAAATCCAAAGTTTACACAGACACGTTAGCCGCTTACGGCAGGAAGAATATCACCTATACAGACACGTTCAGAATCGACATCAATCAAGCTACAGGCACTGAATATCAGGTATTTATAACCGATACCAACAGGGCTGTACTGTATCAGATGAAAGGCATATTGATAGCCTCTCTCGTCATCCTGCTCATTCTGATACTGGCATTCTGGTATCTTATCCATACCATTCTGAAGCAGAAGACACTGGATGAGATGAAGACGGACTTCACCAACAACATCACCCATGAACTGAAAACGCCCATTGCCGTGGCGTATGCCGCCAATGATGCGCTGCTCAACTTCAATGTGGCGAGTGACCGGGAAAAGGCTAAGAAATATCTCACGATCAGTCAGGAACAGCTGAGAAGATTATCGGGACTGGTGGAACAGATTCTGTCTATGAGCATGGAGCGCCGCAAAACCATGAAACTATCAACTGAGGACGTAAACATCCGCTCTGTGGTGACACCACTCATCAGTCAGCAGAAACTGAAGGCAGACAAACCGACGGACATCACCACAGACATACCGGAAGAACTCTCTATCAAGACTGACCGGATGCACTTTGCCAATATCATCAGCAACCTGATAGACAATGCCATCAAGTATTCCTGTGACAAGGCGGATATCAGCATCGCTGCCTGCACGGAAAATCATCAGGTGGTGATACGCGTGACGGACCGGGGCATCGGCATTGCTGCCGACAAACAGAAATATATCTTCGACAAGTTTT
>DAIRCP010000137.1:0-5321 GCA_036796635.1 Prevotella sp.
GGATTGTACAGACCGATGGTATTCGCCTCGAAGTGATAACCGTCATACTGCTTCTTCAGCTTGGCATAACAATCATCTTTGCTCAATTTACATTTCTCACCCAGTCGGGCAACGTCTTCATCAAAATAGGTATGCAGCTCCTGCTCTGTAATACCACAGACATCGATAAAGCGTTCGTCCATGGAAATATCCGTGAGATTGTTCAGGTCGCTGAATACACTCACCTTCCCGAACTTAGTGACACCCGTAAGGAAAGCGAACTTGATATATCCGTCCTGCGTCTTCAGTACAGAATAGAAAGCCTTGAGGGTATTGCGGTATTCTTTGGTCAGTTCTTCATTATTGATGGCCTGCAGCATGGGTTTGTCGTACTCATCCACCAGAATCACCACGCGCTCGCCGGTCTTCTCACAAGCACGCTTGACAATACCAAGAAAACGCAGTGAAAGGGATGCCTCACCTGGACCTACGCCGTAGATGGACTCCCATTCCAACAATTTCATATTCAATACTTCGTCCAGAGCTTCTTTTGTATCATACTTAGCCGTATTCAGGTCCAGATGCAGAATGGGGTATTTTGTCCATTTCTGTTCCATTTTCTCGATGGCAAGCCCCTGAAAGAGTTCACGCTTCCCACTGAAATAGGCATCCATGGTGGAGATGAGCAAGCTCTTACCAAAACGACGAGGCCGACTGAGAAAGTAATAACGTCCTTGATCAGCCAACTGATATATCAGTGCCGTCTTATCTACATATACGTAACCGTCATGTATCAGGCTTTCGAAATTCTGTATTCCAATAGGATATTTCATATCATTCTGCTTTGGTTGGTGCAAAGATAGTGCAAAAATTCGATTAAGCGAACTGAATGAGAATCTATTTTCATTCATGAGCGTGAGAATTTTATCTAAACGAGTGGAATGACAAAATAAAACTTGTTTTAATTTTGCCATTCCCGAGTGCAGCCTATCTTATTTAGAGATAGTGCAAAAATTCGATTAAGCGAACTGAATGAGAATCTATTTTCATTCATGAGCGTGAGAATTTTATCTAAATCATTTGTGAATTTTGCCAACCCTACACCTTTTTTCGCGTATTTCGCTTGCTAACAATTAGTTATATATTTAAACCCTTCACCATCTCTACACCATCTCTACACCAACCCTTACACCCCAATTGGTGAATAAGATAGCAATATAGGGGTATATTGCTGATTCGGATTATATATCCAGGCATCGTCAAGTACACAAGTAGCCTTGCAATATACCCCTATATTGCAAGGCTACTTCTATACTTGACGGAAGGGAATATGCCTTATGGTAATCCTTACTCCATTATAAATGTGTAAGGTTGGTTAAGGTTGGTGTAGAGATGGTGTAGAGATGGTGAAGGGTTCAAATGACTTAAATCACTATATATAAGTAAATTACGCGAAAAAAGGTGTAGGGTTGGCTTTTTTTCAAAAACAAAAAGTTTGCAAGTCAAGTTTTAGTGATGACAATATTATTCTAGCCCGTATATTACCAAAAGCCCCCATCCAGACTCACGTCTGAATGGGGGCAAATCGATTTTGGATTATGAGATATTTACTTGTAAAGTCTCATCGTTACAGTCTCACCACTGGTGTATGTAACCTTCTGGATGTAAACACCCGATACCCTACCTTCAAGATTCTTCTTGGTATAGAGTGATACGGGATTCTCCTTCTTCTCTATCAGTCGTCCGTTGATATCATAGATTTCAACGCACTTGATATTCAGACCGGATACATTCGCAATAGAAGTTGCATTACTCAGGTCGAGCACATAAGGATCAGCCATACTGCCCAGTTGTGCATCAGGTGAATACGTAGCCTTCTGAGCCAGCATCACGTCACCCTCTGCCGTGGTCACTACGAATGAGAGTTGCTCCTCATTGTTGTCACCACCGATAGTCAGGAAGTATTTACCGTCCGTTACGGCTGCGGTAGACTTGCCACGCAGTTCATTGCCTGCATAGACACTGATCTGCGCATTATCAATCATGGCACTGCCATCCTTCACAACAGCAATCATCGTCATGTTGTTCTGGAAGTCGAGTGCTGACTGAGCCTCAGCAGCAGTTGCACGCATAGCCTTCTTCACATTACCAGCCTGTACAGGTACTGGGAAATGGAAAGTCTTGGCAGCAGAAGCATTTGAGTAATAGTTGTAACCAGTACCAGGAGTCATAGCATCGAGCGTACCAACCCACTCACCGCCTGTATAGACAGAGAATGCGGACTGGGTCTTAACGATATCGCCATCCTGTGGTTCTGCACCGGCGAAAGCAGCATCAAGAGAATTGGATGCACTTGCCGGATAACCTATCCAAGTCCATGCATTATTCAGGGTGATGGCCACCTCTGCAGGTTTGCAGGCCTTACCGATTACAGTCTTCGTATATGCCTTGGCAGCATTGAGCTTGTACATCGTACCATTATCGAATGAAGTGATGTTACCCACCCAGAGACCATTGTCATACTTAGAAGATGTGGTATTACCATTGATGATGGATATACAGTCATTCACATCACTGAACAGATCGTTCACGGTGTTCTTTTCAGGAGCGACATAGAATGAGAACCACTTCCAACCTGTACGGTTGAGTGAGAGATCCTGTTCTATCTTATCCAGCGGCGTGAAGAGCACACGGTCAGCGAATGAACCTGCCCATGTATCTGCCACAAAGGTATTAGCCTCTGTCTTGCTGGCACTTACGGAAGGATAAATCTGTCCGGTGCTTGCGTCATAGATCTTATAGGTAAGCGGAGTCTTGGCATCCTTCTGGCTGCCATAGATATCCATCAGTGCGATATAAGAGTCATAGCGGGCATAGTACTTAGGCTGAGCCACGCCCACACATTCCTGACCGCGGAAGGCGGCAATGATGTCGTTAGGATCAGAACTGTAGACACCGTCGATGACGACCTGTCCCACCACGTTCATGGTCAGTTCACCGGGCTGAGCAGTCCATTGTGGAGCCTCACCCGTGACATTGAGGGTGATATTCAGCGGAGTAGCGATATTCTGGCTACCGGTAAGATATACGGTAGTCTCATAAGTGCCGATAGCTACGCCGGAACCTACAGAGAAGGTCAGCGTCTTCTTGCCGAGGGCAGAGAGTGTACCGCTCTCAGTATTCACAGTAAGCCATGTAGGCATGCCAGAGATAGCGAAAGGCTCAGAAGCGGCGCTTTCATTCTCTATACCCATAGAGAAGGTAGCAGTCTCGCTGTTGGTCTTGTTCACTGTCACGGCAGACTCATCCCACTGGAGATTGTCCTGATTTACATATACGCTCCAAGTGATAGGAAGTACGCTGTTGCTGTGCAGGTCCTTGATGTCCTTGGCTGTGATATATACCGTGCAACCTTCCAGTTTGCTAGGTTGTTCATCCAGATTAATCTTAATCTGACGCTCACTGGCCACATAGCTGAATGCTACATTCTCCAGAGCGGGAGCCAGAGTCAGAGAAGGAGTGGATGCAGATGCATAAGTAGCAGTAGCTGCAGCACCTGCCGTACCGGTAACGAAGGCGAGGTCGGCAGACTTGCCTGTATGATCGGCAGCATCGCCGGTGGTCTGTACCTGGTTGTTGGCATCCAGTGCGGATTTCTCCATTGGATAGTAAGCCACCAGACCTTCTGATTTCTCAGATACGCGACTGTACATCAGTGAGGTAATCACATCAGCTGTACGGCGTCCGTTCCAGATACGCACCTCATCGATGCCACCATTCAGGAAGCTGTCATAGAGTGTGATACCCGTACCGGTAGTACGGTGACCACCGAGAATGAGTGCATCGCCCTGAAGAGCAGGAATAGCCGCAGCAGAGAACTGGCGGATAGCCTTACCGTCCAGATATACGATGGCAGAACCATTCGTACTCTTGAGTACATTGAGAGCCAGATGGTGCCACTGTCCGTCGCGCATATCCGTCGCGTTCAGAGAGGTGGTAGTACCTTTGGCCACAAGTTCCATCGTACCGGCTGTGTTCAGTCGGATGTTCAGTGTTGTGTCGCCCACACTCATGATGGAGGCAACGCCTGTCTGTGCCTTATCGGCACGGAACCAACCTTCGAGCAGATAACTGTCAGAAGCAGTAGTAGGAATACTGCCGATGCTAGCCTTGACAGCAGTCTTGCCATCGAGTACGGCAGCATAGTTGGCACCATTGATCCACCAAGCATTGCTGCTAGGCAGGGTGATGTTACGACTTCTTGAACGGTCTTGGGCAACAGTGCCGTGACCCTCATTAAACTGCCAGTAACCGATGATACCACTGGTGTACTGACTCTTCGTCTCATCCTTGTCAGCCAGTGCGTCAGTCAGACTGCGTACGGTATTCCAGAGAGAGAACTCCTGAATCTTGGCAGTCAGGTTATCACCGCCCAGACTTACAGGACCATTACCCAGGTAAGTAGCTACTTCCTGATTGCTGATCAGTTTGGTAGTAGAGGCATCCTGTGCATAACCGGCATTGAGTACCGGTTTGCTGCCGGAATTATCATAACTGATATTCAGGTAGATCCACTTGTCCTTAGGCAGGGCAACGGTAGAAGAAACCTTTGTACCGTTGACGCTTACAGCGAGCTTACCACTTTCTATGGCAGCGCTGAAGTAATTGTCTTTGGTACCATGCTGGAAGAGTTTACCGTCGGCAGAATAGTTCAGCCAGAGGTCGGCAGAGAAAGACTTGTTGGACAAGTCGACCGTTGCGTCAGACTTAGCCTGCTCAGCACCGGTAAGGCTCAGTGCCACACTGTGTGCCACCTTGCTGTTGTTCATCACGCCCACCACGCTGAAGTTACCGTCAGAAGTAAGGATTCCCTTGCGGATATCCTCGTTGAAGGTAATTGCGATATCATCACCGGAGTGAAGCACGCCGGAGGAAGGAGTAGGCGTAGCAATCAACTGTGGACGGCTCATATCGCGCACCACATTGATTTCATCACTTTCATTGTTCACTTCCGTACCACCCTGATTACAGATGGTCACAGCGCGGAACACATAAGTCTGGTCAGAGAAGTTGCTGTTACGCAGATCCACTGTGTACGTCAGCTTATTGCTGCCGGTGAGGGCAGGCAATGCAAGCAGATTCTTGTCTGCAGCGACTTTTTCTGCATCCTTGCTGTATTCCTGCAGTGTGCGGAAGTCAGCATCATTCTCGCCCTTATATTCCAGACGGATACCCTTCAGAGATTCCATGCTATAGTCATAGTTGGAAACAGAGAGTGTAAGCGGAGCCTCAGAAGCCGTATTCACTACAGAAGTGCTGGCTGCCAAAGCGATGTCGGAACA
>DAIRCP010000138.1:0-5100 GCA_036796635.1 Prevotella sp.
ATTATTTATTTTCTTTTTTATGGAATGGCCTATCAGATATATATACTTTATATTCCCATGGATTTAGTTGCGTTGTAATTGCTTCAGCTTGGTGCGTGAAATAGTTTGTAAAAATGCCTTTCGGATTATTACGAGTAAATTCCACAGGAACTTGTTTGTCAGATAGATTTACCATTATAGTAACTGTTCCATCGTGACTTTTTCGAGAGAACACATAAACTTGTGTTTCTGAAGTAGGGTAGCGCACCAGTGTACCTCCATTACCAGCCTTAAGCGCAGCAAATCTGTGTTTCAACCTATTGAGTGCCTTGTAGAATGAGGTATAAGCATTTGGTGTGTAATCAGGTGACTCATCCTTCTTGAAAAATTGAAAAGCGTGATTGAATCCAACTTCTTGACCAGTATAAATCAGGGGCATACCAGGTAATGTGTATGTAAGTACGGCACAAGCCTTTACGCCATCTCCCAAACGGTCGAATTCCGTACCTTCCCATGAATTGAGATCATGGTTGGTGATATGGTTCATCATATAAGAGTCTTCTGGAAATCTATTTTGTTGGTTTTCCAATAAAGAATCAAGACTAGTCTGTGCATTTTTCCCATTTTTACAGATCTCTCCCAATACGTTTTTAAGTGACCAGTTGTAGTTCATATCAAAAGCCTTTTCAGCCAGTTCCGTCTTCTCAGCTTCTGCGAGCATGAATATGGGCTTAATCTTAGAAAGTTCATTCCGTGCCCTGTTCCAGAAGTCGGTAGGAACCTCCATGGCCACATCGCATCTGAACCCATCTACATCACATTTTTTTATCCAGAATTTCATTGCTGCTATCATGGTAGAGCGCAGGGTTTCATTCGTATAATCCAGTTTATAAGTATCTGTCCAGTCATACGGATGAATTAGGTTGCCTGTACTGTCTTTTGCGTAGAAATCCGGATGTGATTTCATCCATACGTTATCTAGACCAGTATGGTTGGCTACCCAGTCGATAATAACTTTTATACCTAGTTCATGTGCTCTTTCCACTAGCGACTTAAAGTCATTCAGCGTACCGAATTCAGGGTTCACCTTGGTATAGTCCTGTACCGCGTAATAACTGCCCAATTCACCTTTTCTGCCATCCACAGAGATAGGATTGATAGGCATCACCCAGATGATATCTACTCCCAAGTGTTTCAACCGGAGCAATTGATGTCTATAGGCATTAAATGTACCTTCAGGTGTAGCTTGTCGTATGTTAGCTTCATATATGACCGCATTTCTGGACCATCTTGTATGTTTTACTTGCGTAAGTGAAGAAGCTCTGGTCTGTATTCCTGAGAATACAGACATTACAACAATTATCATGATGATAAGACTCTTTACTTTCATTGGTTTGTGATTTAAATACATTTTATGCAAAAATACGAAATTATATCATATCAGAACAATATTTACCTGGAATATGTTGTTTTTTGATTTATTTTAATTATATTTGCTGCCCATAGGCAAAGGCCTGGAATGATATAATAAAGAAATAATTATAGAGATATGACCGGTATTTATACAATTACCTCATCACTGCATGATGAACAGATAGTTAGCACATCTACAAAAGTATTTCTGGATTCCCTGAACATTGATTTCAAGTTCCGTGGGAGTGATTTCGCCGAATATGGTTCAGACGAGTTGAATCTCATTTATGTGAGAACCGGAGGTACAGAGGGTGTTTTCAGATCGCTTCTTCCGTCATTGTTGCAGAGGACCACGCAACCTGTTTATCTGCTTACTTCCGGTAAAAGTAACTCGCTGGCAGCTTCCATGGAGATATTATCTTATCTGAGGCAACGGGATATACAAGGTGAGATAATCCATGGCGATGCAGATTACATCAGTCAGCGTATACAGGTGCTCAGTAGGGTAGAGCATGCCCGGCGCCAACTGCATGGTTGTCGTTTGGGAATTATCGGAAAACCTTCAGACTGGTTGATTTCCAGCGCAGCCGACAAGGAGACAGTCTTCCGTCGCTTTGGTATATCTCTTATTGATATACCGATGAAAGAAGTGCTTGATACCTTTGGCGCTTTGCATGATGTAGTGGATATAGCCGACAATACCAGAGAATGTTATTCTGAGTTGGCAGACAAAGCGCCTACAGCCCCTATCAAAGATTCCCTTCCAGGAGCCTTGAAAATATATCAGGCATTGAAAGGTATTGTAGATAAATATCAGCTCAACGGTCTCACCATTCGTTGTTTCGATTTGCTTACCACAGTGCGCAACACTGGATGTATAGCGTTGGCCAAATTGAATGCAGAGGGAATTGTCGCAGGCTGTGAGGGGGATGTACCTGCCATGCTTTCCATGATGATATCCCAATCGCTTACCGGTGTGACGGGATTCCAGGCCAATCCTGCCCGTATCAATCCGGAGACGGGAGAATTGCTCTTTGCCCATTGCACGATTCCTTTCAATATGGTGGAACGTTACGAACTCGATACCCATTTCGAGTCGGGTATAGGTGTAGGCATCCGTGGTTATATGAAAGAAGGACCAGTTACCATTTTCAAGGTATCAGGCAATATGCAGCGTTACTTCGCTGAAGAAGGTACCTTGTTACGCAATCAGGCTGAAGCCGATCTTTGCCGTACCCAACAGATTATCCGTATGGATAATCCTTCTCATGCACGTTATTTTCTCACAGACCCGATAGGTAATCATCATATTATCATTCCGGGACATCATCAGATGATATTAGAAGAATTGATTCGACCATAAAAAACAATGGATATGAATATAAATAGGTTTATCATCGTGTCAGCAATGCTAGCCTTTCTGTCACTTTCATCCTCAGCACAGTCTCAGGATGAGCAGAAAAAACTTTATGCCACAGCTGAAAGCGATTATTCCATGGGCCGTTTGGACCAGGCACAGGCAGTTCTGACCACTTCTCTTGATAAGTTTAAGGGAAATCTCCGTCAGGGAGCATTGCATATTCTTTCATTGTGTGCATTGGCACAGGACCATGAAGAAGAGGCCGAGCGATATGCACAGAAGTTGATGAAGGATAATCCTTATTATACGCCCTCAACGGATGACCCGCAGCGTTTTGTGGATATAATAGACCGTATAAAGAGAGGTATGACTAATACCATCACCACCGCCTCCAGTCAAGAGGAAAATCTGAGTGAGGCTCCAGTGCCCGTCACGCTGATTACGGAAGAGATGATACAAAATTCAGGTGCCCGCAATCTGAAGGAATTGCTCACAGCTTATGTGCCTGGTATGACATCGGTGGATTGCAATGATGGCATCAATGTAGCCATGCGCGGTGTGTTCAGTGAAGGGCAGGAGAAGATACTTATCATGCTCAATGGTCACCGGCTTAATAGTTATGCCACCAATACCGCATCGCCGGATTATAGTATCGGATTGGAAAAAATTAAGCAGATAGAGGTGCTGCGAGGTCCTGCATCATCACTTTATGGTGATGTCGCCCTTACAGCTGTGGTCAATATCATCACCAAGCACGGTGCCGATATAGATGGTGTCCAACTGAAGGCAGGTATCGGCAATTATGGTCAGTGGAAGACGAGTATTCTTTTTGGAAAACGATATTTTGATGTAGATTTGATGGCATGGGGTAATCTCACTTATGCAGAGGGACAGAACTTCTACTTGTCACGTGATCAGACAGGAATGCAGACTTACGGAGGTAATATCAAGGTGGGAGGTATGGGTGAGAAGCCTAGTTACGATATGGGTGTCTCCTTCTCATGGGCAGGACTTACATTTCTTTATAATACCCGTTTCTCACAGTTACGATCACCATATACCGCCAGCTATACATTTCTGCCCTACGACCGAGGTAGCTATCCCACTTATCAGGGTATGCGTCCGAGTTTTGCCAATGAGTATCATCATATAGATTTGTCTTATGCCAAAAACTTTACTGACCGTCTTTTTTTGGGGGGTACAATCACTTATGATATGGGTAATGAAGTGCATTATCAGGTGTTAAGTGATTCTTCCATTTCCAAACTCAGTCAGGTACTCGGAACTCCTTCAGCCTATGATGCCCAACTCAGTCATCTCAAGTATGTTTCTCGTTATCTTGACGGTCAGGAACATAATATTGGTGCACAGTTGAAGGGAGATTATACATATATCTCCAATGAGGACCATCAGGGGTCAATTAGTTTTGGCACGCAGTACAGTATGTTCCAGATGGATGACTGTCGTTATTCTATATGCGGGATATATAATAATGCACTCAGTTACACCGAGAAGAGTGAAGTATCCGAAATAGGAAAAGGCAAGGAATACAGTTTTAATGCATATATGCAGATTAAGCACAGATGGAAGAATTTCATTCTCAATTCCGGCATTCGTTATGATAGCAAGAAGCATTATGACAGCGAGGTTATCCGTCAGTTTTCACCTCGTGTCGCTTTGATTTATGTATTACCATATCTCAATGTGAAATTGAGTTATAGTAAGTCATTTGTTGATGCCCCTTATTTCTATCGTAAGATAAATATAGTGATTACCAGTTCCAGCGATGCCAATCTGAATGCAGAGAAGCTCCATTCATGGCAGCTCTCTGTGGCCAGCAATAATCTGCTGAAGGGACTGAATATAGAGATAAACGGATTTTATAATCGCGCAGTCGATATGATATATCCTAACGGACTGGTCCATTCCAATGCTGGAGAGGGTAAGAATATGGGATTGGAGTTTGACTTGGGATACAAGACCAATCGGTTTGATGCCCGTGTAGTAGGGGAGTGGCAGCATGTTGTCAGTGCTGAATTTTTTGGCAGGACGCTAGATAAGTTATATAATATTCCAGAATTTTCATCCAGTGCCGTGTTGGCGTATTCTCTGCTGAAGAATCTCAAAGTACATACCCAATTGGATTTTTATGGTAAACAGTTGGCGTATAAATATGATATGTCCACGCAAGGCATATCAGATTTCGATGTACCTTCCCGTTTCCTTCTCAATTTGGGAGCTGATTATCATATATCGCGTTTCGGTTTCTCCCTCAATGTGCATAATTTGCTGAATAAGGATTATACGCAGGGCGGAATTGCCACCCGACAGGTACAGCAGCAGGGACT
>DAIRCP010000139.1:0-5044 GCA_036796635.1 Prevotella sp.
GCGGAACCTCAAAAGTATCAAAAGTAACAGGTAACAAAAGTAAAAAGTGCAAATACTCCTTTTCCGGCTGAAGATATTACTTACCCCGATAAGTCATCGGCGTCTGCCCCGTGACCCGCTTGAAGTATTTGCAGAAAAAACTGTCGGAGGCAAAATTCAGGTCATCGGCTATGTCTATGATAGACATGTCGGAATGACGCAAACGCACCTTGGCCTCCATGATGACGGCACGCTCTATCCACTCCTTGACTGTGACTTCGCTGAACCTGCTCACCACAATGCTCAGATAATTACGCGTGATAAATAATTTCTGTGCATAGAAATCGAGTGAACGTTCACTTGACGCATGTTGCCTGAGCAGGGAAATGAACTTGTCGAAAATGGTCTCGTCACGTGATGCAGAGGTATCTCCGGCATCGGTCTGGTGGTCTATGCGGTCATTGGAGAAGAATACGATTGCAGATATGAGATGGTAGGTAACCTTTACGTCTGATATACTTCCATCCGTAACCCGAATCAACGTATGAAACATGGTACAGAGCACGTCCATATCGTCTTCGTTCAACGCTAGCAGACCGTATGTGGCCTTTTCCAATGCCTTAGGCTTGCTTTCGGCAAAAGCCCTTGCGATGAAGTCGTCTGACAGGACAAGCGTATGGAAACAGAAATCGGCGGAACAATGTTCCGGTTCATAAATTGCGCCATCGTTCATTACTAGCAGGCTCCCTGCCTCCAGATGCCGCTGCATGAGACCGATGGTGAAATCTGCCTGGCCCTGAGTGACCATGAAGAAGGCTGTGTATCCAATCATGTATGGTGTGCCGATGAGAAGGTCTGCCACAACTGCATTATTATTTTGAATGGCAAAATATTCGTCACAGAAGAATGTACCATCCCTCTGCCCGAGTTTATCCTTTATCTGTGCCATCAGTGTGCTGAAGGGCAGATTACGAAGTCTTGATTTCTCCATATTTCACTTACTTTAGCATGCAAATATACAATAAATATCTCATTTCTCGCTGTATTTATTATTATTTTATCAACAAACAGAACATTTCTGTCAATTTCGGGATAATGATTCGTTGGAAGAAACACCGTACCTTTGCGGTGTAATAAACATTAATATTTTAAAGCAAAAGGATTATGGAAACAACGAAAATGCATGTTACTACATGTAAGGAAGAGAAGAAACTCTCTTACCACAAATTTTATGAGCGCGGACTATGCGATATTCCAACGGAGAAAATGGCTATTCTGAATGGGGAACCATTGAAACCTGGTAAAGGGATTCTCTTTGAGGATAAGGATGATTTCCTTATCGAGAAGGGTGATTATTGCAGAATCGGTTTCGGTGAGAATGCTGACGGTACGGCATACGCCGCAAACGAGACATTTGTGCCGGGCGGTACTGTGGAGATGATGGACTTTTGGATTCCCTGGTGCGGTTCTGGCTCTGACCTGCGCTTCAAGGTGTGGGATCCTGAGGACCATTACTACACTCGCTCCAACAATCAAGCCAGACTCATCGACCCGAACATCCCGATGAATGAGCGTCTGTGGGGCACGTCAAACATGGTGCTGGAAGACATTGGCTCCGGCAGTCTTTGGGCAACACCTCTGAATTTCATGAGCCCGACTACTTTCGGATTCAACCCTGCGCTCATCGGCAAGGATAAATGCAGGAGTATCGTATGTGGCGGAGGTGGTCCTGTGGTAGTGGTGCACAAGTATTATGAGACCGACGGTGGGCTGATGATCAACTCGTATTTCTGGGTTGGCTGGGGGTGCGACAATCGTTGCAACATCCAAAAGGCAGATCTGAGCAAGATGCCAGTGAAAACCGTTATCATGGCTAAACTACTCTATGGTCACAGCATCCGTGAGATGACTAATCTTGCAGCCGTAATGCCCGAGGTCTTTGCGGAAGAAAAGGATAACTTATAATTCCTTCTCACTGAATAATCCCGCCACATCTCTGTATTTACCTAGTGTGGCGGGATTATTATTTTGGGTGTGAATAAGAGGACATATCACTATTCCTTTTCTTCCAGAATCTTTTTCATTTGAGGACGGAAGTCGTCACCCCATGAACGCATAGAGAGAATGATGGGAAGGAGGCTCTCGCCTAGAGGTGTGAGCGAGTATTCGGAGTGCTTGCAAACGGGGTCGATGACCTGTTTCTGAATAACGCCGTACTCAAGCAACTCCTTGAGCTGCTGGTTTACGACGCGCTCACTTGCTTCGGGAATCATCCTGAAGATTTCACTTGGACGCATGGAGCCATTCTTATTTAACTCGTAGATGATGTAGGGTTTCCACTTGCCGCCAATCACCTCGATGGTTATTCTCACACCGCAATCCGTTGAGAAGGGAATTTTCTTGTTGTACATATTTCGAAGTTCTTCAAGTTCATCAAGAAGCCGAAAGTTCTTCAGTCCAAAGAGCTTGATCAGTGCAAAGGTAAGAAAAATAATCTGATAGTGCGAAAATTATCAGTATCCTTTGATTTTTTTAGTCCATTTTAATGTAGTAATTTTGCGGTCGAAATCTTGAGCAAACGAGTGGAGAGCAAATTTATTTGTTATTCTGAGTGCAGCCAGAATTCATCGATTGATAATTGATGAAAGAAAGGATTATACTATGTATTTTCAACCGAAGGACGAAAAAAAATTAATATATTACAGTTATGAAAATTATAGCAATTAACGGAAGCCCTCGTAAGAACGGAAACACGATGGCTATGATCGACAAGTTTCTTGAAGGAGTAAGAAGTGCCGACGAGAGTATTGAAACCAAGGTGATTAACATCTACAGCCTGAACTATACGGGCTGCCGTAGTTGTTTCGCTTGCAAACGCATCGGCTCGACTTACGGAAAGAGTTGTGCCATCAAGGACGACATTCACGATGTGCTGGAGGAAATATCCCAAGCCGACGGCGTGGTGATTGGCTCGCCCATCTATTTTGGTGAAATTGTAGGACAACTGAAGTCGTTTCTGGAGCGCATGTGCTTCCCGTTCTTTACCTATGAGGTAGGCTATAGGAGCATTGCACCCAAGCATTTTCCCATCACGATGATTTATACGATGAACGTCACCAAGGAGGCTTTTGACGAACTGGGTTACTCCCGCACATTATCCAACATGGAAAGTTTCGTGGGTCACACGTACTCCCAGCCAGAACTGCTCTATGCTTTTAACACCTATCAGTTCAAGGACTATTCTAAGTACAAGATAGAATGTTTCTCAGAATCAGACAAGAGGAAATACCGTGACGAACAACTTCCAAAAGACCTGCAATCGGCTTTCAAGGCAGGCAAGGCTATGGTGGAGAAAATAAAGAAGTGATATCAATCATCGATGGCTCAAAGCGGAAGAGCTTGATACGCTTGATTTTGCAGGAGCAGATATGGATGTTATCAAATATATGAAACAAATGGCTGCGGAACCTCAAAAGTATCAAAAGTAACAGGTCACAAAAGTAAATTTTTGATGGATATTCAGAAAAAAGATGTATCTTTGTGACAGATTTCGATTCTTTCCTGAGTCTATAGTGTAAAGGACTTCGATAAACGGGGTTCGATAACCTATTAAAATATATACGACGATGGAAAAGAAAGTATTTAATCTGCTGATTTTAGATGAATCGGGAAGTATGTGCAGCATTGAACATGCTACTGTGTCAGGACTCAATGAGACGATTCAGAGTATCAAACATGCACAGGAGTTGTACCCGGAACAGAAACACTTCGTATCGCTCATGTCATTCAACAGCGAGGGACAGAAATACCACTACGACCGTACGCCGGTAAGTGAGATATCGCTCTTTGACGGTAAAGACTATCAGCCCAGCAGCTGCACGCCGCTCTATGATGCCATAGGCAGCGGGATAGCCAGACTGAGACGATTTGTGGAGGATGATGACCAGGTGCTGGTGACGATTATCACAGACGGACTGGAAAATGCTTCGAGCGAATATGACTTCAAGGCGGTGACCAGCTTGATGGATAAGATGAAGAGCATGGGATGGATGATCACTTATATCGGGGCCAACCAGGATGCTATCAAGACGGCGCATGACCTGCACATCGATAACGGACTGGAATATGATGCTACGCCTGAAGGCGTGATGGCAATGATGGCGACGGAACGTAAGTCGAGGGGAGCTTTCTATACCTGCATGTCTGAATGTGCGTCTCCTGAGGAAGTGAAGAAGAAAATGAAGGGCTTCCACTTCTTCCAGCATGATAAATAATATCCATATAATGTAACTAGGAATAATATGAACCAGGTGATACAGGGAACTGTCAGGGAACTTGAACCGAGATACAAGGACAAGTCTGACGCTGAAATGATGGAAGAGATAAGAATGGAGTTTCACGCGGGTGAGGCTCTGTTCTATCTGCTCTTCGGACGATATGCGGAGATGCTGCAGTCTATTTTCTGGCAGCAGGCCACGCCATCGATGGATTTTGATGATTTCATGCTGGAACTGGATATCCGCCTGTATGCCAATCACTGCGCTGCCATCCATGCGTTTACGGGGGAGAAGGCGTCATTCCGGACTTATCTGAGTAAGATAGCCCATAATCTGCTGTATGACCTGCGGAAGAAGCTGATGCCTACGCTAGACGTGTCACTGGCGGAGTATGACATGCCGGGCGAGGACGGTTCCAGAATGCAGATGCTGGTGGATGCCATCAACAAGCTTTCGCACAGGGAGTCGAGGTATATACTGCTCAAGACGATAGAGGGATATAAGAGTAAGGAGATAGCGGTGATGCTGTCGGGGCTGCGTCATGAGCAGGGTACGCTGAAGGATGACGTGCAGCTGAAGCCGTCGTATGTGGATACGCTGCGTTCCAGGGCTCTGAAGGAAATCCGTGACATCATCCTGAGTTATGAATTGCCACTGAATGGCATTTGCTGCTGTATGCCTATGCGCGATGCTGACGTTGACATGATGACGGAGGAAAAGTCGGCTGCTCTCTTCGAGGATACACGGGCATACGATAATACGAATCTGTTTATCAGTAATATCTGTGC
>DAIRCP010000140.1:0-5003 GCA_036796635.1 Prevotella sp.
CATCCTAATTACCGTTTCGTTGCAAGTTGGTATGACTTTTTTGGAATAGCGAAGAAGCCTTCTTCGCCACGGGCAAGAATGAATGAAAATGTATTATTTCGTACGTCATTGTATAAATATGCGCGTCATGTTTGCGACGGGTCGCGTCAGGCTCTGACGCGGATTTCTGCCCACAAACCATTCATCCACAGCCATTTGAAAATTCCGCGTCATGCTGTACGATGTACAGAAAAAATATTTCTGGTACAGCTACGGGTTACTACGGGTGTGCTACGGGTTTTTGACCCGAAAAAGCGTTATAATCAATTCTGTATCAGTCATTTACAAAGACCTGCTACGGGAGTACACGTTTTCCGGAATGAAAAGCTGAGAAAGCTACGCCACGTTTACGCCAGACTTACGCCACGTCTCAGACAACGGCTGCCCTATAACCTATTATATACCAGTAAGATATAAATTCTACGCCACGAGTACATGTTTTTCAGTTCAAAAGTCTGGGAGAAGCTACAGAATATCATATCCCTGTTCCGTATTTGCCGGAATCTCACTTTCCACCTTTATTATTTCTGATATTCTTGCCATGATTTTTATATATCGACCCGCTTACGCAGGGTTTAATGTCCCGAGCTTTTCATGCTCGGGACAAAATAATCAAATGATCGGATAAGCGCTACGCGCGGCACTATTCTGTGACAGGACGTACATTAAGACCTGCATTGCGTGTACAAAATGATAAGTTACAAAAGAAACCAAAGCAGAGGCAAGATCCACAGTTATTATTGTTGATTGCAGAATTCCAATAAGCTCCAAGACTACCAACACGATATAATGCGGTATCTGGAAAATCGCCAGCTTCAGGCAAAAAAATAGAATTTCCATTAGGCCCAAAAAATTTTCTTCCTAAAATTCCTTGATAAGAAATCATAGTAGATGTACATTTTTGACAAAGTTCATCCATCTCTGCTTCAGTTGGCATTCGCCAGCTACCTCCCCATTTTACATGAGCCACATCATATTGTGTTCCACTAATATCACTACCTATATTTATAAACCCTGTCTGAGAATTATAATATTTATAGGTATTCCATGAATAATCACTTTTCTCTTCAGTTTCGCCCCAAGCATAATAGCCGCCATAACCTTCAGGAGAAGACGCCCCTACATTATGACTCGCCCACTTCACACTCAGGCCGAGGTCTATCGCATCACCTGGAGTTAAGTCCTCTGATTTTTTATTTGTAGTAAAGGATAGGACAGAACCGTAATAATAGGTGCCATCAACTGCAATATAGGAACAATAATAATAGGTCGTGTTTTCTTTTAAGCCGGCCAATGATACTGAAAAATCACCATTCGTAGTTTTTCCACTAGCCAAAGTGATACCATTTGTCACAGATGGGGAACCAAATGTATTGTACACAATACCAATACTGACTGTTTTTTGTGCAGATGCTACACCTGTAACAGAGCCAGAAATCGTAGCGCTTGTCGAGGTAATGTTACTGACAGTTCCTGTTGTAGCACTCACCGTTTCATTTATCTTGAACTTTAATGTAGGTGTTGCCTCCATGGTATAGCCAAAAATAGTAACTGTAGGATGAGCTACGTATTCCTTATTTTCCTGTAAACCAGTAAAAACCGTTGTAAACTTTTCCTGCTTATAACTATTGGATGCAGACTGAGCAGACTGCTCACTGAGATAATTACCATTACTATCATATAATCGCATACCAATTACAGATGGAACTATCAAATCACGAGACACAATAGAACTGATGCCTGCCTTGTCGCTGCTTGCTCCTCGTTCATAGACTGGAGTACTGAACAATGGGAGTATATATTTGTCTGTACCCCATTGAGGTTCCTTACTATAAGTAATGGAAGCATTGGCTGCGACTTCCGAATGGTTATTAAATAAATGGGCATTGGCATAGACCTCTACAGAATAGGGTATTGTGGTGCGACAGTAGCTGGTCTTGTTAGCCTCGTACATGCCACCATCCTTCAACTTAGTTGCATCAAAAAGAAAGTCAATAGATTCCTTTATTCCAGCTGATGCTCTCATACCAAAACCTGTACCTGAACCGCACAAAGAGAAGAACAAGTCGGGAGTAAGACCTACTTCAGCATAACCTTTCATGCTGATATTAGTCACATCAGTACCTACATTGGTACTAGGAGCATAATTGAAATTCCATTTACCGACATTATAAGTCAATAATGCTTTGTCTGTACGGTTGAAATGTCCGGAATAATTAAGTTCTACTTGTCCTTCCTCTTCGAAATATCCCCGAATTCCAAACTGTGGTACAATCCATATCAGCGGAAATTGAGGAATGACAATTCTACCAAGAGACAATGTAGGAACGATTTCTACACTCTGATAATAGCCCTTTTCAACTTTTGCAGTAAAATCCACTTTCGATGAAAGACCGTTCTGTATCTCAAAGTTGGCATAAAGTGGAGTTCCCAATGTCTTGCGCAAAGTCACCTTAATGTAAGCCTTATCATTCGCATGAAAAGTCGTTGTCGTTCCACTGTAATTGATAGTCTTTTCAAAATCCTTATCCCATAATATTTTTGTCAGTGTACCCTGTGCACGCCTTACATCTGCTGATGCAGTTGACTGTTCTGGCTGAACCATACCGTCTGAATAAGTTACAATTTGGTCATATACATCATCTAGCGAAGCTTTCTCACAATTATAATCATATTCACTGTCCGTCTTGTTGACAGAAGTGACACGAGCCATGATACCGTATGAAAAAGATGTGCAGTCATATTCAGATACGACGATATTTCCTTTCTGCGGTCGCATATTATCAGGTGTTGTCAATTTCATGGAGAAAGACAAGGTATCACCGTGAATGATATAAGAATCATGTGCACTCGTTAGTGGAAATACGTCTTTATTGACTATTGTCTTGGGAGTTACAAATGCTACACTGTCTATGTTTGCAAGTGAAATCTTATATACGCTGTCCTTGGTATAGACCAACTGCGTCACAACGTCATCATACGCCACACTATCAACACCTATATTGGAATAAGCGATACTGTCAACATCTTCACGTAAGAATGCATTGAAGTTACCATCATTCCGATAGATAAAAAAGGCATCACCAACTGTCTGTGCTCCTGCCACCATACTGATGATGGTAAGAATTAGGGTAAATAAATACTTTTTCATCGCTTCATGAATTTAGTGGTTCTACCATTGATATTAACTAAGTAAACGCCATTCTGTAAAGAAGACAGGCGGAGGCGGATTCCACTGGGAGCCGTACTGAAATTAGAATCAACGGCAATTCCATTGGCGGTAAACAACTTCACATCTGTTGCTTTCACATTGCCACCAAAGACAAGGTATTCGCCGTCACTTGACAACTGACTACCTGCGATAGTCTTTTCAATGGCAGTGACAGGCATCTTGTAATTGAAGCGAAGCACATCTTTGGCCAAGTACTCGGCACTAACTGTAGGAGAGGTTATCTTCACACTGTCTCCCACAAAAGTGATACGGGGCTTGGTGAAGAGTTCATAACTGGTGGTACTGCCATCGGCATGGGTAATGACAAGGGCTGCCACATTTTCACTTCTGGCTGAAATGAATACAGTGCAGAGAATAAGCAAGAAGACTAGATTTTTTTTCATACTTTCTTTCATTTTCCGTTAATACAACTGCTACAAAGATAAATACTTTTTTTATTCCTACCAAATTATTCATTATTTATTTCGATGGTCAGTTCTCTTTTTACCATATTTCTTGAAAAGTATAGAACAATCAAACACTGAAATTTGCTTCAATTCCTACCAGTCAAAAACAAAAAGCAGGAATAAAATACCGTATTCCTCGACATCCATGCACATATCGGATCATGCGATTACCGTTTACGTAGACACGATACAGTTTGTTCTGAAATTCCTCACGACTATTACACAACTCTACCTGTAATATCCTTCAATCTTTCACTTCTTCCGCAAATGCCTATGAAACCTATAGAAATCGGTGAAACATGTGTTTCATCCTTCACTCACACTATCAGCTCTCGTTTTGTCCGTTCGTTCCGATTGATGTTTCACCGTAAATACATTACTTTCAATGGTTTACAAGTGAAACATAAATCGAAAAACTTTTATTTCTAAACTATACACGCTTCCGAAATGGTCATTCACAGTTCGCTACTGCCTTATCATAATCGGGGAGTCATACTTTCATCAGTTATGCCCCGTACTTTCATCAGTTACGACTTGTACTTTCATTAGTTATATGAGATTATTTTATTCAATAATCTGTCCTTTATTCTCTGTTGTAAGATAGGTAATGTGATTACCATTGGTCTTAATGATACCACCTGGCTCGATGGTGAGTTTATCTATTGCCGCATCTGCTGTGAGTATCCAAGTGACTCCTTTTCCTACTGTCACGTTCAGTTTTCCGTATTCATCCTTTACAACGGTACCTTCGTAGGTCTTTTCGCTGTCCGTCTTCAATATCAGATTGCCTGTACCACCTTTGGTACGCCAGCGTTTATAATATGCCACTCGCATGAGTATCTTGCTGGGCACATGAAGATCCACATCGTTCAGGGTAACTGTACCGGTAATGTTGGTAGGTATTTCGCAAAGTGGTGCATCGGCATCTGTCAACGTAAGTTTACTATGACTTACCGTTATCTTTCCATTGAATCCCTGAGAATCTCCTGAACCGCTCTGAAGTATCATCATTCCCCATCGCTTATCGCCAGAGGTCATGTCTGAATTACTGATGTGGATACTATTGTCTCCTTCTATTACGCCTATTTCTCCCTGTCTGGAAACGCCTACAATTCCATCGACTGAGATATTTCCTGTAGAATAAAGCACAGCACAGTCTGCTCCTTCTGCCGTATAATTTCCGCCATTTACTGTAACCGTTCCCCCACCTCTGTCTGTGGCAATCACACTACTATTATTACCTTCCGTGAGTATAGTGAGATTATTGGCATTGATGATACCACCAC
>DAIRCP010000141.1:0-5002 GCA_036796635.1 Prevotella sp.
GTGGCTACATATTGATGTTGTGCTGTTGCTTTTTACTGAAAGCTGCTACTAACGACTCATAAATCTACCCTTAATCGTGTATTGGATGATAGTTGCGGATTTTAGGTAAAATAAAAAGTATAATGCAGAATAAAGACATGACAGACGAAACTCTGGAAAAATTGCTCGACATCGTAGATGGCACTGAGGACATCAGCGATGAGGAGTTGGCCACGCTTGCTGATGGTACAGATGCAAGCGATGCCATGCGCAATATCATGCTCTGTGACGAAGCTGCAAATACAAAAATAGGCAGGTTGCCTGATGTAGATGCCGAATGGCAACGTTTTTCGCACCGCACATTCCAATACCACCGTGCTAATCGCATAAAAATATATAGTGTAATCTTGGCAGCGGCCTCCATTATTATTGTCACTGTCATATTTTTTTGGACTGGTCGGCAATCTGCTAATTTGCTCTATGAAGCACAAGGTCAGCGGGCTGAAGTGACAATGAGTACTAACTCGCAGCAAAATGTGGTGGTAAGAGCCAAGCAGATGGTTTGCAAGAGCATTGGTTCGCGTGTGGAAACAGAAAAAATAGTAGTGCCTGAAGGAAAAACATTCAAAATAACGCTGAGTGATGGTACGCAGGTTTGGCTCAATGCCAGCAGTCGGCTGAGTTATCCGTCACGTTTCACAGGCAGGAGCAGAGTGGTAGAACTGAGCGGTGAGGCTTATTTCAAGGTATTCCATGATGCTGCTCACCCGTTTGTCATCCATGCGGGTGATGTGAGTACCAAAGTGCTGGGCACAGAATTCAATGTCCGCTGCTACAATGCTGTTGATACCCATGTTACGCTTGTCAGTGGCAGTGTGCAGGTGAGTACCATGCAAAAACAGGTAGTGATACGTCCAGGTGAAGATATGCGGTTTACAGGCAGCAAAATAGAGATAAACAATGTGGATGTCAACGATTTCACCAGTTGGCGAGACGGACTTGTCTTCTTTGACAATGCCACGCTTCGCGATATTCTTCAGCAGTTGGGAAGCTGGTACAATGTAAATGTGGTCTGCAGCAATCCTTCACTGCTCAATCTGCATTTTCATTATATTTATGACCGTAATGATAATCTGGAAAATGCGCTGAAGACATTGAACGAGTCATCAAATATTAAAGTGAAAATGGAAAATCATACTATTTTTGTTAGCTAAACAATAAGAAAAGTAGCAATTTGCTATAAATAATCAGTATTTAATTTCATTTTTTAATTTTTTGGGGTACCTGTTTTCAATACTTGAGCGTCAGTATTGAAAGGAATTGCTTTTTTAGCAATTACGCAATTATCAATTAATAAGATGAGAATGGGAAAGAAATGCTTATTTATCTTATCGCTCTTCGTTCTGCTGTTGCTTTCAGCTTCGGGCAATGAAGCTTTGGCGCAAAAGCAGGAGACGAGTTTTTATAGGACATTCAAAGGCGAACAGCTGTCGAGTGTACTGAAACAAGTAGAGAAAGTGTATGGTTGTAAAATTGTCTTTTCTTACGAAGACATCAGCCAACTCAAAGTAAACCGCAAGGTGGATGCCAGCAATCTGGCTCAGACGATGAGTCAGGTATGCGACGGCCTGCCAGTGAATTATGCTATCAACGGGAGGGTGGTGACGCTGAAATACCAGCAAGTCACCAAGACCTTTCAGTCGTCAGCTGCACAGGCACAACAGTTGTCCGATAAGGTGACGTTGCAAGGCAAGGTAGTGGATTTTGAGGGTGAACCGATGTCTTATGTCACCATCAAATTGTTGGATAGTCAAAAGAAGTTGACTGCTGTGACTGATGACGATGGTAAATTTGTACTGAAGTTCGACCGAGGAAAAGGGGCTAAAATTAGTTTTGACTATATTGGCATGAAAACCGCCCATTATTACTTTAACTGCCGTAATGACCAAAATGGTGTCGTAATACACATGGAAGAAGACAGCCGCAGTATCAGCGAGGTGGTGGTAACAGGTTATCAGGTACTCAATAAACGTAGCCTCACATCTGCCGTCACATCCGTCAAGATGGAGGACCTGAAGCGTGCAGATATGAGTTCGCTCGACCAGATGCTTGAAGGCAAGGTGCCTGACCTGCTAGTGACCAACAACTCAGCCGAGATAGGTGTAGCTCCTAAAATACGTATTCGCGGAACGTCCACACTGATAGGCAATCGTGAACCTCTGTGGGTGGTAGATGGAATTGTGGTGAAAGATCCTGTAGAGATTTCACCCGAGGAACTCAACGACCCCGACTACGTAAACCGAATAGGCAATGCCATTGCGGGTATCAACCCGCAGGATATCGAGCGCATCGACGTTCTGAAAGATGCTGCCGCCACTGCCATCTATGGAACGAAAGCTGCCAACGGTGTGATTGTGGTGACAACGAAACGAGGTTTCGAGGGCAAACCTGAAGTAAACTATTCAATGAATATCACCTATAAACTCCGTCCTCGTTATACCGACCATTCAGTGGACGTGATGTCTTCGAAGGAGCGCATACAATTCTCTCGTGAACTGGCTCAGCAGCATTATGCCTATGACCAGGGAACCACACTCGTGGGATACGAGAAAGCATTGCAATCTCTGTACAACAATGAGATTACCAATGATGAGTTCAACTCTCAGATTAGTGCCATGGAGGGCCAGAACACCGACTGGTTCGACCTTATCTGTCGTGACAGTTGGAGCACACAGCATACAGTATCGCTCAGCGGCGGCTCCAAGAGTTCTAGATATTATGCCTCGCTGGGTTATGATAAGGAAGATGATGTAATCAAAACCAACAGCAACGAACGTTACACGGGAACGATGCATCTGGACAATACTTTCAGCAGATGGCTCACAGCCTCATTCTCCTTCAGTGGTTATCACTCTGTACGTGATTATTATCAGGACGACCTGTCACCTATACAATACGCTTATACCGCCTCTCGCGCCATACCTGCCTACAATGCCGATGGAACCTATTATTATTACAAGCGCAAGGTGAACAATTATACTGAATACAATTATAATATACTGAATGAACTGGATAACAGTTATAAGAAACAGATTACCAACTCTTTTACCGTGAATGCCAATCTGCAATTCACTTTCACCGACTGGCTGCACGCCAATGCCATACTGTCTGTAACTCACCAGAACACCGATATTGAGGGCTACTGGGGTGACAAGACCAACTATGCTGCCAAACTACGCCATGCCGAACTGGGTGAAAACATCAGCGACCTGTATGACTGTGAGATGCCTCAGGGCGGTGAACTGACTAAGAATACTGTGTCAGACCGCTCTTATACTGCTCGTTTCCAAGTCGATGCCAACAAGTATTTCGGTGTAGACGACAAACACAATATCGATGCTACTGTGGGTATTGAAATTAATTCCGACAAATACAAGAGTTTCAGTACAGTGGCACGCGGATATTATCCCGATCGTGGCGAAACGTTCGTGAGCAACATCGACCCTGCCGTCTATACGGGTTATGCCACATGGCTGGCGAGTAATGTACCCACTATCTCTGACAATCTCACCAATGAATTTTCAGCTTATGCATCATTTACTTATGCCTACAAAAGCCTTTGGCGTGTGAACATGAACGGACGTGTGGATGGCAGCAACAAGTTCGGTGACCGCAGCAACGACCGTTTCCTGCCTATTTGGTCGGTTTCGGGTAGTTACGATGTGAGTCACTGGATTCAGGCCAGTTGGATAGACCATATAACAGCTAAAGCCTCTTACGGATTTCAGGGCAATATGCTCAATACCGAGAGTCCTGTGATGACTATCAAGAAAAATCCAATGAGCTCTTATTACAATGAATATATCTCCAAAGTGGAAGCTTATCCAAATCCCGATCTGAAATGGGAGATGACCCATTCTGTGAACTTCGGTTTAGACATGAGTTTTTTTGATCATCGGCTGGAAATGGAGGTGTCAGCTTATTATAAGCGCACCAATGATGCATTCATGACCAAGAAAGTATCTACTGTGAATGGAATAGCATCTTATATCATCAATGGAGGCAACGTGACCAACAAGGGCTATAGCTTTGACATTACGTTCACACCTATACGTAATACCAAATTCCGTTGGACACTCTCCACATCCATTTCCAAGGTCATCAATACTATTGACTCACGACCTGATGCACAAACCTATAACCTGCAGGATTTTCTCGACGGCACGGCTCTGGTCAAAGGGCAGAGCGTGAACACCTTTTACAGTTATAAATTCCTTGGACTTAGTCCTGTTGATGGTGGTCCACTCTTTGACGATTATGCAGATAATCCCTCAGTGCTGCGCGGTCTGAGCAAATACGACACCTATACCACAGTGCTGGAAGCTTCAGGCAAACGTGACGCCGACATTCAGGGCAGTCTCACCAATACATTCCGTTATAAGAGTTGGCATGCCAGTTTTATGCTCGGGTATAGTTTCGGTGCCAAGACCCGCCTGTTTGCTATGTATGGCAGTGCCGCATCAGGTGGCGCTTACGGAACGACAATCTATCCAGAGAAGAACTACAGCCGCGATTATCTGAACCGTTGGCAGAATCCGGGAGATGAATCGCATACCAATATCCCTGCCATCATGGACCAAAATTCCAGTGCATATTATAAATACAGCCGCCACTGGTCTGATTTCGCCAATTATTCAGACATACCTTCCATTGCTAATAACTATTGGGATATGTACGACTACTCCAATATCCGTGTGGTATCTGCCGACTACGTGAAGCTGCAAAGCATCAGCCTCACTTATGATTTGGAAGAGAAGTTGCTTGCCCGTTGGGGATTCCAGCGTGTGGCCTTCACGCTTTCAGGTTATAACCTTTTCACTATCTGCGATTCTGCGCTGAAAGGGCAGACGCCTACGCAGGGCGGATTTTCAACTATCCAACTGAGTGACCGTCCAAGTTTCTCGTTCGGTTTAAATATCATATTCTAAAAAAACAAGGGAAAAATGAACAAGAACATATTATA
>DAIRCP010000142.1:0-4990 GCA_036796635.1 Prevotella sp.
GAAATAGCGTTCAAAAGACGGCGTATGTAAAATAATAAGAAACAAACGTATAGGTCCGTGCTGCTGATAATAGGTAATCATCTTCTGAGAATCCCAACATGGCATTGAATCGTTCATCATTGCTGATATTCGTTGCTATATTGTAGCCACTGGTAAGTTCATTCAGCGTGATGGGGCTTACGCCCAACATCAGGATGCGACTGAACATCGGATAATTATACGACCATCATATTACTACCGAATGTACAGACAGAGTGATTTCGGTTGTGGTAATGGATTACTCGATAATTTAATCAGTAATATTTCTGGTATCCGCAGAGAAATTCACGCCTACCTTAATAGTAGGTTTACCACTCAGAGCAAAGCGCTGGGAATAATCCTTCAAGTTGATTTGATTCATGGCAATATCAGCAGACTTATTCAGTTTTAATTCAATGATATAAATATATTTAGGTGATTCAATTACCACATCAGCACGTCCACGAGGAGTTCTCACTTCTACCTGAACATAACGGCAAAGAAGACAAAAAAGTACATACAATAAAGACTGATAATGGCCTTCATAATCTTTACTGACATAATCTGTCTGTGGGATGGTACCAAGAAATACCTTCAGTTGTTCCATTACCTGATTGAAATCATCTGCCAAAAAAGCGCGATACATTTCAGATACACATTGCTGTGCAGGAATGACATCAGCAACCCCTGTTACATAAGGCAATAGACTTTCCATCAGTCCCTCTCTGACTTCCTTATTGGGAATGTCGAGCGTATATTCGCCGGTAACCTTATCGTAATCCTTAATCGTAATGTATCCGCTCTGGTACAGTAGCGGAGTGATACTTTTCATATCCTCTGTCGGTGCATCAAAAGACGATGACCAGACTTTCAGTGTACCTATATCCTGCGGTTTAACACCAAAATTCCTCATCTGCTGAATGAGAAAAGTGGGAGTACCCGTAGCAAACCAATATGAATCAATATGAGCATTCTTTAATGCCTGGAAAAGACTGAACGGATTGAATATATCAGGAGATTTCCTCGCAAAATGATATCCGTCATAGTTTTCTTTCAACTGATTAACACAGTCTTCATGAGATATATTCTCTTCTTCTGTCATCTGCTTGATTCCATCATCCAACACAGACAACATCTCATCCTTCGTAATGCCACATATCGCTGCATATTTAGGATTCATACTGATATTTTCCAGATTGTTCAACTCTGAGAAGATGCTGAGCTGGGAAAACTTGGTAATACCTGTGATAAATACAAAACGCAAGTCAACACTACAAGACTTGAGTGGTGAATAAAAATTACGCATGACCAAACGCACAGACTCCAACTTGTCTTCATCAGACATCACGTCAAGCAGAGGTTTGTCATATTCGTCAATCAGGACAACCACAGGAGCATCTGCTAATTTTCTTGCACGTGAAATAATACCCGATAAGCGCTGGTTCAAATCAACTTCACCCTCGCCTTTTCCATATATTTCCTCATATTGAAGCAACTTTACATTCAACTCCCTCTGAAGTTGATGTGCGTCCATATATGTAGCAGTACTCATATCAAAATGTAGGACGGGATATTGATTCCATTCCTTCTCCGATTTTTCAATCTGCAAACCTTTGAAGAGTTCTTTCTCACCCAGAAAATATGATTCAAGTGTAGAGGTAAGTAATGTTTTTCCGAATCGACGGGGGCGACTCAGAAAGACATATTGGTAATTTTGAACCAAATCATAGACATAGTCAGTCTTATCTATATAGATAAAATCTCCATGAATGATTCTTTTGAAAGAAGGGATACTTATCGGATAATTCTTCATATTCTTTCATCTTTATTGTGCGAAGATACATCTTTTTTATGATACATGCAAGAAAATCCTTGTTTTTATCATATTTTTGAGATATCATCTATTTACCCTTCATAAAGTTCAGATACACGATATTCTGTCCATACAGATATTTGTAATTGATATCTTTGCACAAACCGTTCACTAAGGTCAGACCCAGCTTTATGTCTTTGCCGCTCAGCAGTTGCTCCTTGGTCGGCTGTACATAAGTGAAGACCGGATTAAACGGACGCCCGTCATCCTTCAGGGTAATCGTGAGTTTCTCATCTCCTATATATGTATGTACGTCAAAGTAATGCTTATCGGGTTGGTTGGTTGCATGCTCCTGAATGTTGTACATCATTTCCTCACAACAATTCAAGGCATTGTTCAAGGTATAGGCATCCAGCTTGGCATCCTCCCAAAAGCATCTCAGTTTATCTAGTGCCCTGCTGACATCATCGCTGGTATAAGCCACCGTTATCTTGAGCGACTTATCATGGTTTTCTGCTGGTATCAATGTCAGCAGTTGCATGTCAGGACGTCTGGATTTCACAGACAGGCTGAACAGCAACATGATGAGCAGTGACAATCCGTATGACAGCACAAAAGAGGTCCATAGCCAGTCACCGCCAAGCTTTGACAGTACCCACATGGCAGATATCAGTATCACCACAGGCAGCACGGTGAACGTCATGCTGGCTTTGATATACCCTAAGGTCTGATACAGATACCTGACAGTCTCGACAAGTCCGTAAGGTATCAGACAGAATATGAACATTCTGATAGGGATGACACTGGCAGCCAGTTTTACCGGTTCATGACAGCCGAACAGCTGGGCAAGACTCTGCGGTGCTATCAGCACATAGACGGATACAGCTCCTAATACGCTCACAAGAAACAAAAGACACTTCCGTACCAGCAAGCGGAGACCATGCATATCATTCTCCCCTATCAGCCTGCCCCCTATGGATAATATAGCCAATCCAGCTCCATCGAACCCCATCACCCCCAGCATGATTATCTGCAGACAGATAGACATGACAAATATACCTAAAGCACCCTGGGCACTCATGATAATCCCGTTGATGGAATAGTAAAGCAGGCAAAGGACGAAGTTACCCAGCAGCGGTGGCATGCCCTGAACCATATTTTGTTTTAAGACGACACCGAAATGGCTGTCGGGCAACACGAAATGAAAAGAGTTGTTGTACCTCGATTTCACAACAATCATCACAGCCAGAGCTACGAGACAGCCCACAACCGATGCAAGGGCTGCGCCACCGATTCCTAATCCGAGATACTTGATGAAGATGATATCGAAAAGCAGATTGGTGACAGCACTTCCAATGACGGACACCGTCACGAGTTTCGGCCTGCCGTCCACATTTACGAAATTACACATACACTGCAAGGCGGTAGCGGCAATATAACCTGGAATCAATATTCTAATATAACTTTCCACGTAAGGGCGGAATATAGCATCCTTACATAAATAACCGGTAATATCGGAAACATACAGCCAACCGAAGATAGAAACTACTGTCATAATCACGATGGATGAGATAAATGCCACCGTATAGATCATATTGGCTTCCTGATACTTCTGTGCGCCAAGCGCTTTCGCAGACAGCACGCCTGAACCACCGATGAACAACACCATGATACCGCTGAGCAGACAGTTCACAGGAATTGAGATATTCACCGCCGACAAGGCAACAGGAGAAATCAGGTTACCAACCAGGATACTGTCGACCATGACATTGATTTGTGACACGACAGATGTGAGGATGGATGCAAGCAGAAAACTTCTGAATGCTTTGCCTATCAAATAGGAATCTTTATCGTTCTGCATTATTTGATATCATTTTTTGAGTGATAATAAATCATCTGCATATCTGTCTACGTAGTCTTTGCCTAACATCGTAACATGTTCAGCATCTATTTCCCTGCAGTCCATGTTCGTGGCAAATTGCTGCCAGTATTTCACGAAATCTATTTCTTCATCTGGCTGGTCGCTTGGAATATCTTTCAGGAAATCCATATTATCCGCTTCTGTAGGAACAATTTCCAGTGGAGTGGTCGACTTTCTCATCGCCTTGTAATAAATCACTTTTCCGTCATATTTCCCTGGGGTTGCATCCGGTATCAGTGATGCCACAATATTCCCATCTGCACATTTCCGTTTCAGTTCATCTTCATGATTCTTTCTGAACTGTTCGGGAAGATAGCATAATAATTGATCCACATTTTCATTGCGGTGGAATTCTAATCCGTTTGTATTCAGCATCATTACCGGTATCTGCTCACCCGTCTTCTGCTGCCAGCGTATGGCTGAGCGATAGGCCAATTCACCGGCAAGGCAATGCCCCACAAAGGCATAAGCCTTCGACTTTTCTTCCACGTAATAGTCTATCAGTGACGTGTACATTTCGATTACTTCGTTCAGGTCTTCTTCCTTGAAGATATAATCAAAATGGTCTGAAATGGATTCTACAATCAAAACCGAGAAACGCTCAGTCAGTTTTTCGCGCAGAGGAACCAACACATTATACGGAGTGAGAAAATAAAACAATACGACCACAGGTTTATCAACAGAATAAGGCTTAGCCCAGTAGCAGATGGACTTTTCTTCAGTCAATATTTTTCTGATGGTGTTCTGTTTAATCACATCGCTCGCCTTAAGATTGATTCCCAGATTCTTTGCCTGTGCCACCAGTTTGATGGCCAACAGGGATGTCAGACCTACGTTATGCAGATTATCAGTTACGCCGAACGCTGCCGTGCCAAGTAACTTACTCACCACATCAAATAATATCTGCTCCTTCACATTGGATGGAGCAACATTCTCCGTCGGGATATTCAGCGCTACAGCCGGCAATGCCCTGCGATCTATCTTGCCGTTAGGGGTCATCGGCATCACTTCCAGATGAATGAATGCATCAGGCACCATATATTCTGTCAGCGTAGCTGCCATGTGCGACTTCAAATCATCCTCGTTTACCTCGACTTCACTTACATAATAAAGACACAGATGCTGAGTACCGTTGATTTCCTTCACCTCTGCGGCAACTGACTTGATGGCATCACTGAATGTCATGGCACGGGATTCTATCTCGCCCATCTCGATACGGAAACCGCGCAACTTCACCT
>DAIRCP010000143.1:0-4823 GCA_036796635.1 Prevotella sp.
ATGGAGCTTGCTGGTGATGAAGTCTGGCAGGGTTTCCTGCAGCGGAGTCTTGATGGCATCCAACAGACTGCGACTGAGTTTTTCGATGGTACGGGAATTGAGTCCCCTCTTCTTCATTTTCTCCGTCGTGTTGTAATAAGGTTGGAGTCCCATCTTGTTGAGTTCCAACGTTTCGGCAGCATCCATTTCCGGATGTGTCACATTTACCCTGCCGTTATATACGTTCGGTCGTCCGAAGACGATATATTGTTTACCAATCTTGTAGTTCTGTTTGGCATATTTGCCCCCGTTAAACCATGTGAGGTCCATCACTCCCGTGCCGTCAGTGAAATGAGCTACCACCCGCTCTCGTCTGGGACCCATCTCAAAGGTCTCGAAACTGAGAATGTGACCACAGATCTGCACAAACGGCATATCGCCGGTGAGTTCATGGATTGTGTACAGTCGACTGCGGTCAACATACTTATACGGATAATCTGTCAACAAGTCACCGAAAGTAAGGATACCGAGTTCATCACCCAGTATCTTCTTGCGGTTAGGACCTACCCCCGGTAGGAACTGTATGTCTTGCTGTAGAATATCTATCATCAATTTATCGTCTTATAATAAGCGAGTAGCAAATTTAAGGTCGTCGGGTGTGGTGATCTTGATATTCTCCCTATTGCCATCCACCATGGTGACGGGATGACCGTATGCCTCCACGACCGAAGCATCATCCGTGAAAGATTCGCGATACGGTTGATGGTAAGCTGATTTCAGTAGTTGAATGTCAAAAGTCTGAGGCGTCTGAACCAGTCGGTATTCATCGCGCGGAGCGATACCATGCCCGATGTGGCGGAGTGTTTCCACCACAGGAATGACAGGAATGACAGCATGTTGTGTACGTGCTGTCTCGAAACAGTTGCGAATCACCTCGATGGAGGGGAATGGACGGACACCATCATGTACACCTACCACACCCTGTGCATCCTCAGGGATGAGCGCCAGGCCATGAGCCACCGATTCAAAACGGGTGCGACCGCCATCGGCTAATTCGTAATCTGCATGAAAATGATGCTCCTTGCAGAGCTGCTGCCAGTAACTGTGCTGAGATTCAGGCAATACAAGGATGACATGAAGTCCTTCTGAATAAGTGCGGAAGCGCTCTATGGTGCGCATCAGAATAGGGCGGCCATTGACAGGAAGAAACTGTTTGGGTATGTCCGTACCCATCCGCAGTCCTTTGCCACCTGCTACGATAATGATATAGTCCATCTCTGTTACTCCTCACCGATAAGATGCAGAAACTGCATTCCATGCTTCAGAGCACGTGCTTTCTCCTCACCTACAAAGCCGGCGAGAATTGTATAGGCGTATGGTAAGGTGGCGGCAGGTCCTTCACCTGTGATGATATTACCATCAATAGTAAACAGTTCATGTGTGTAAGTAGCACCGGTGAGGTACTTCTCAAATCCTGGAGAACAAGTGGCGCGCCTGCCATTGAGGATCCCCATGCCTCCTAAAACCATAGGAGCGGCACAGATGGCACCCACTTTCTTGTTGTTTTTATAATGTTTCATAATAGCCTGTTTCACTCCCTCGTGATTGTTGAGGTTGGTGGAACCCGGCATACCGCCCGGCAACATCAATAAGTCTGCATCGCTCAGATCTGTATTCTCAAAGAGCAAATCTGCCTTAACAGTCACGCCGTGAGAGGTTTCCACAAACAGAGACCCTGTTACACTTACCGTTTTGATGTCCACCCCTCCACGACGGAGTATGTCAACTGGTGCCAATCCTTCTATCTCTTCGAAGCCGTTGGCGAGGAATTCATACACTTTTGCCATTTTTGCTTGAATTTATTTCGTTACTTTGATGTTGTTTACACGTTTTTTACGTATATTTGCAGACAAAAGTACAAAAAGTTTGCTAGATTAAGGCAATAAAACGCTAAATTATGGCTTCACGCACATTAAAAATCGCTCTTTTCGGCAATATATACCAGACAAAAAAGTCTGCTTCAATGAAAAATATCCTGGCCTGTCTTCGTCAGAAGGGGGCTGAGATTTGCATAGAAGGTGAATTCTATGACTTTCTGAAAGAAAACCAGCATGTGGATTTGGAAGGTACGCACCTGTTTAGCGGTGACCGTTTCGATGCTGATTTCGTTATCTCCCTTGGTGGCGACGGCACTTTTTTGAAGGCTGCCAGCAGGGTGGGGGCGAAGAATATCCCTATCCTCGGTGTGAATATGGGAAGACTGGGATTCCTTGCAGATGTGTCTGGAAGTGAAGTGGAAAGTGCAGTGGATGCTTTATATTGTGGAGACTATGCCGTGGAAGACCGCGCCGTGATTCAGGTGGAAGGTGATAAATTCGAAGATTGCCCTTATGCACTGAATGATGTGGCTATACTGAAGCGTGATAATGCATCGATGATATCCATACGTGCCACCATTAACGGTCAGTATCTCACGACCTTCCAAGCAGATGGACTGATTATCAGTACCCCGACGGGTTCCACTGCTTATTCCCTGTCGAATGGCGGACCGATTATCGTTCCTGGTACACGGGTGATATCCCTCACGGCTGTGGCTCCGCACAGTCTGACGATGCGTCCGATTGTGATTCCCGATGACTGTGAGGTGAAACTGATGGTGGAGAGTAGGTCCCATCATTTTTTGGTAGGTATCGACGGTCGTTCCGAGGAATGTAAGGAGGGCACTTGCTTGACACTTCGTAAGGCACCTTATCATATCAAGGTAGTTAAACGTGCCGGACAGACCTATTTCCATACGTTGCGTGAAAAGATGATGTGGGGGGCTGATACAAGAGAATGAAACTGGGATTAAGACATTTAATACATATACAAGGTAATAAATATACGACCGGCATCATCATGAGGTGGTTGTGGAGCGCATGGAAGGGTAACCGGTTACAGGCTATTCTGAATGCAGTTGTCGGTCTGCTCGGGGTGGTAGTCAGTCTCTGTAGTGTATGGGCTGTCCAGCGTGCCATCGATATCGCGTCGAATGTGCATCATGGATCCATCTATTGGGCAGTAGGCATCATGGCTTTCTTCATACTTTGCGATTTTGCCTTGAATATATCCCGTATCTGGATTAAGAATATATTGGGCATACGGGCACAAAACCGTATGCAACAGAAGATGCTGGACCGTCTGCTTCGTTCTGAATGGCGGGGAAAAGAAAAGTATCATAGCGGGGATGTCATCAACCGTCTGGAGTTTGATGTGAATACGGTTGTGACTTTTCTGACGGAGACATTACCTAACACATTGTCTACAGCGGCCTTGTTTCTGGGTGCCTTCTTCTATCTTTTCAATATGGATGTGATACTGGCTTGTATCACGGTGGCTATCCTGCCAGTATTCGTGGTGATCAGTAGAGTATATGTGCACCAGATGAGACGGTTTACGCGCCGGGTGCGCAATTCTGATTCCCGCGTACAGAGTATACTGACGGAGACCGTGCAGCACCGGATGCTGATTAAAACATTGGAATCTGCTGATATGATGGTGCAGAAATTGGATGCCACACAGTCGGTATTGCGCTCTCATGTCAAGCGCCGCACGAAGTTTTCTGTTATTTCCAATCTGATTCTCAATGCCGGCTTTTCTTTGGGATACCTCGTCGCATTTCTTTGGAGTGCCCTCCGACTGTATCAGCATGCCATCACCTTTGGTGGAATGACGGCTTTCTTGCAGTTGGTCTATCGTATTCAGGGACCTGCTCGTGACCTTACCCGCCTGGCGCCAGCTTTTGTGGGTGTGTTTACTGCTGCCGAACGACTGATGGAGCTGGAAGAGGCACCGGAGGAAGAACAGGGCGAACCGATTCAGATGCCGGCTCCTTGCGGTGTCCTACTGGATGATGTTTCGTATATCTATGATGATGGCGAAGAAAAAGTCATTGATCACCTGTCATTTGATTTTCGTCCGTGTTCCTGCACGGCAATACTTGGCGAGACGGGAGCAGGGAAAACTACCCTCGTGCGACTGTTGCTTTCGCTGCTGAAACCCAAGAATGGTCATGTCTTATTATATAATAAGGTAATGAAACAGGAAATGTCACCACTTATGCGCTGTAATTTCGTGTATGTGCCACAGGGAAATACCTTGTTGAGCGGCAGTATCCGTGAAAATCTTCTCTTCGGAAATCCGCAAGCTACTTCGCAGCAGATACATGATGCATTGACTCAGGCGTGTGCTAATTTCGTTTTTGACTTGCCTGATGGTCTGGAAACCCGTACTTCCGAAGCCGGCGGCGGACTGAGTGAAGGACAGGCCCAGCGTATTGCCATTGCCCGAGCGCTATTGCGTAATCGTAGTATCATGCTCTTTGATGAGGCGACCAGTGCGCTGGATCCCGATACTGAGCGACAGCTACTCCAAAATATTCTGGCCAATCATGATAAGACGATTATCTTTATTACTCATCGCCTGGCAGTAGTTGATTATTGCGATCAGACTTTGAAAATGTGATGGTCGTGACATCGGATGGAAGTTTTTTTCCACTTTTATTTTGGAAAAATCACCAACCCTACACCTTTTTTGGCATAATATACTTACTAACAATAGGTTATACATTTAAGCCCTACACCATCTCTTCACCAACCCTACATTCCGTTGGTGATTTATGGTAACAATATAGGGGTATATTGCTGATGTGGATTATATATCGAGACATCGTAAAGCATAAAAGTAGCCTTGCAATATACCCCTATATTGCAAGGCTACTTTTATGCTTTACGGAAGAATATATGCCTTATTGTAATCCGTACTCCATTGTGAAGGTGTAGGGATGGTGAAGAGATGGTGAAGGG
>DAIRCP010000144.1:0-4710 GCA_036796635.1 Prevotella sp.
CCTCAGAAGCCGTATTCACTACAGAAGTGCTGGCTGCCAAAGCGATGTCGGAACAGGTAGGCTGGAAATAAGCAGATACCTTACCGATAGAATAGATACCTGGATAATTGCCAGTATCATCAGGTTGACTTCTTGAATATAATCTTAATCCAATATTCTTGTATTCCAGTACATCCTTCTTACTCTGGCGGATAGTCAGAGTCTTGGTCATTGTTCCATAAGGAATGAGAATTTCAGCACCTGAAGTTATATTCAGACCATCCATAAAGATCTGAGCACCGTCAGGATTTGTATCACTCTCCACACGGAGGCCATAATAGTTATCACTCTTTGTATCTGAATTATTACGAAGAGCTACACGGAAGGTAGCTTCCTTACCTGCTGGGATACCAGTCACGATAGGATCAAGGACTTCCAGTTCTGGTTTCTCCACCTGCAATGTTTTGGAAGACAACACAGTACCTGGCTGATAATACTTGGTAACAATCTCATCCTCAAAAGGAGCACTGGTGGAACCAGCACGAGTAGAGAAAATTGGTCCAAAGCTATCAGGTGCCCTAAACACATCAATAGAGTGATAGTCACCAGCATCAGTATCCTTGAGCGTATAACTCATGGAATGAGATTCTGTAGAACTTGAATTTTGATTTTCTGTAATTGTTGTACCAACTGTTGCTTTTAGAATAAATTCAACTCCAATACCATTAAAATTACAGCCCATATCATGACCAACATAAATATTGGCCTCTTGAGTTTCCTCATGAGTATACTCCTTACAAGAGTCTTTGGCTGAGGTTGACGTAATAGTAGCACCCGCATCAAGTGAATAGTTCTTATCAAGATAAGTATCACGATGAGTAATGGCTTTTACCTTTGCCTCTTCATTCTTAGCAAGTTGATTCTTCCAAAGTGCAATTTGTGCATTATAGTATTTTACCATGTCTTGATAACTTTTGTTATCATTGTCAGTAGGAAGTAACATGGTATAAGATTTACCTACATATTTGCCATTAGCAAGTTTGCTGAATGGTACAGCATCCTTACCCCATACCTTATCGTCATTGTTCGTACCA
The DNA here is from genome assembly GCA_036796635.1 of Prevotella sp. GTDB lineage: Bacteria > Bacteroidota > Bacteroidia > Bacteroidales > Bacteroidaceae > Prevotella. The sequence goes on from DAIRCP010000144.1 coordinate 1,074, forward strand.
TAGTTATCATCACTTTCATCCAGTGTGGTAACATAGATAGGCTCTTCGCCGGCAGCTGGACGAGTTACGCTATTCACATCCGCTACTTTGGTAAGCAGCGCATTACGAAGTTTTACGAAATTAGGTATCACTGAGTTTTCAATCATATTGGTAGTATAATTGAAACTAGTAGTAAATTCCTCACCTGTAGTTATGCCATCATTCATAGTCAGCTTATACTGACCAGTAGACTCATCCTTTTTGATTTGGACTTTATGACAAGATCCAATAATTATATTTTTAGCTGTGCCTATGAATACGTCACCTAATGCTCCTACATAATCAGACTCGTCACTTGTTGAAATTGCATGAGTTGATGTTATTGTAGTTGTAGTCGAATTACCTTTACTACAAGTCCATTTTATTTCAGCACCACCCATTAGGGTATTTGTAGACTTCAGATCTTGTATAGTAATTAATCCATAACCTGCACCTAACTTATTGTCTGCGCCGCCAAATATATTGGATTGAATTTGTTTATCTGAGCCGAATGTACCACTATAACTATTTGTTGTTATAACTTGAGTACCCTTCTCATATACAACCTGAGACTGTGACCCTGGAGGATCACGCAATACCATCAGCACCTCATCAGGTCCTTTTGTAGTAAAATCATTACCTGTAGAGAGAGCACCAAGAAGAACAGCTTTAAGAGGCTTGTTCCAACTCAATTCAGTACCATCAACATTATAACTAGCCGTTATTACTCGAGAAAAGTCTCCCTGTATATTAGGCAGACCAGCTATGAATGTATATTGAGCACGACCTAATGAATCAAGTGTAAAAGTTTCATCTTTCACTGTTCCGACAGTACCATCGGATAATTTAACAGAAGTGGTGGATGCTAATTGATTAGAAATTGTTACATCAATTTTACCTAAAGGAACCTCATCAACATTATAATCACCATTTCCATTCTTATAATCCATATTTACATATTTCTCATAAGCATGTACATTATAAGTATACTGACCTAATTGCTCATAAATAGGATAACCAAAATTGTAAATTACAGAATCGTTTTTATCAATTGTATAAATTGGTACATCTTCTTTTTTACCATTGATATCGGTAACAGTGTACTTATCAATACCATAAGAACCATCTTGATGTTCAAGAATATCAAGAATAGAGGTAGAACGATATTCTTTTTTCAGACTTGCATTATATTTGAAACGATCATATCCATTGGTGCTATTTTTCGCAGAATCCGTATATTCAAGCAAGGGATTCGTAGCATCAATATCATTATTGGTAAATGTTATATCCTTCTGTGAAGGAATGGTAATGCTCTTAGAGGTATATTTAAGAGGTGGCAACTTGACAGCAAATTCACCACTCAGGGAATCTGTCTCAATGGTTATCACATTCTTATTTTCTGCCACATAAGCCTTACCGAGGCCATTCACTGTTTCAAAAGTACGCTTGGAAGCATCCTGTACATACTGATAGGAATTTCCTGTTGTTTCTCTCTTGGCATGAATATAGATAGCCTTGTCGGGATCATCCTTAAAATCAAGAGTAATAACAGCCTTTCCGATATTGGCATTTCCTTTACCCAAGCCTAATGGTTTGGCATACTCCACGTCACCACCAGCCACACGGCCGGCAACGACTACGGTAGTATTATCAAAGAAGTCAAGATTGGATATGGCACTTTCAAAAGTGTGCTTTGTACCTACACTCAGACTGTCTGTAGGATAACGACCATCACCATCAAAGGTGTGTCCATTCTTCTTAACAGAGATAAAGTGGTCACCGATAGGAACATCCACTGTATAAGTACCATCTGAAGCTGTGGTTACAGGACTACCGTCCTTTGCAGCAATAACACCATCCACATAGATAGATATACCTTCCACTGGTATGGTGGTATTAGTATAGCGTACCTTACCACTTACCGGGAATGAACTGTTATCCTTGAAATCCACACCAGAATGAACCAATGAACTCAAACTGATGAAACGGCTTGAGGTAGAAGGATTAAAAGAATGAATTCCCAAAGTAGGAGCAATCACATAGTTGGTTCCTTCACCTGAGAACGGAATGCCAGTTACCATATAGTTACCGTCAGCATCCGTATAAGTACAGAGATTCAGCTGTTCGGCACTTGGAACATCAGCACTGCTCGTGGCAGCAACATTCAGTGTACCCACACGACCGTTGGCAACACCATTTTCTTTACTGTAATCGTAAGCAACAGTTTGGCTACCCAGATTCTCATCCATAGGCCAGTAGATGGCTAATCCTTCTTCTGTACCGGAAAGTGTGTGATTGAAATTCTTATTGATTTCCGATTTGGAAAGAGCTCTACCGAACATACGGAACTCATCTAAGTATCCGGAATAACGATTGCCACTACCTAATTCTCCCCAGTTACCAACAGCCAATCCTACTGTATCCACAGTCGTAATGACACTGGCACCATCTGCGTCCTTAATAGGATAGACAACCATGGAATCAGGCATCATGTTATATAATGTAACAGTCTTGTTACTTGCAGTATAAACAGCCGTAAGCTGAGTCCATTGATTGGCGGGGATAGTAAATGTTGACTTATCAAGCCAAGTCCTACTCACATTAGGTATAACATCATATTTATTGCTATTCTTTACTTTCCTCAAATAGAGAGAGAAAACGTTTGTTACATCAAACAGAGGATAATTTATTTTTTCGGTGCTGTCGTTCATGGAGGCGGCATCCGGATTCACATACATCTGCAAGGTGAAGTCTCCACCCATCAACTTCTTCAGTTCTGCATTTGACGTTATCTGATAATGGATACCACCACCATTTTCACCACCTAACTTCAGAGAGCGGAACTGAGAAACAGTCTTGCCGTCTGCATTGCTTGGCGTAAGTGAAACTTTCACACCCTCAACGGCTGTGCCTGAATTATAATATACACGACCAGAGACAACACCGGTGGATATACTGAAACCATCTGTTGTTACATAAGCTTCTCCTAGTTTCTTTCCGTCATGAACGACATAATACACTAAGCGATACTTATAGTAAGAACCTGGCTGAGCAGTCTGGTCATCATAGCTATACGAAGACTCTGTACCTGATGTAGAGTAAACATCGACAAAGTCCTTATCATTAGTACTTGCTAAAGGGCGGCGCTGCAAAGTAAAGTAGGTTTTTTCGCTACCTACCTGATTGACTGCCCACTGTATTTTAACCGCATTGGAGTAGGTACCCCGGGATGCCTTAAATGAAGATTCAGGTACTGTCGTACCTCCTGACAAATGAATGGTCTTTGCCTCACTTATAAAGTCTCTGCCCTGAACATTAATTTTCAGACGGTAATAATAAGTTTGATACGCTACCAGATCTGTTTTGTCTTCATAAGTTCCACTTTCTGTAGTAGAACTATTGATATCTATCGTGGTAAGCGGTTTACTTTCAGCAGCAGTCCAGTCATTTATATCTGTAGAACGCTGAACGGACAATGTGTACTTTTTGCTGGAAGACGCATCAGAGATGCGAGTATGGTTCCAACTAAATGTAATTGACTTATCCGTTGCCTTTGTATCCAATTTACTAAAAGCAAAAGTACGATTTAACTGATAGGTTATACTATCACTCAATCCTT
>DAIRCP010000145.1:0-4617 GCA_036796635.1 Prevotella sp.
AGCGTAAATACTACTACAGGAGAGATTTCCTATAAGGATACCACTTATACTGTCAAAGGAATTGATGATCTCGTTGCTTCTTTGTCAACATCTGTCGGTACAGCAATGAAAGACAATGTTAACTCAATGATTGACAGCATCAACGGCAAGATTAATGGCAGTATGGATTCTTACATATCTAAGTTGAATTCATACGTAAACAGAATCAACAGCTTCTCTGACCGTATCAATAATCTGATCAATTCAGTGAACAGACGTTTGCAGCCAACATTGCTCTATACCGCAAATTCTGGTTCATTTGCACAGCTTAGTAATGTGAAATACATTCCTACTCAGTTCACTAAGGGTTCTGGTTCAGCAGTTGCTCTATTTGCTACATCATACAATGCAGAATTGCTGGCACCTGCTTATAAGAAGTGGATTGCTGTTACCAACGTATTCTCTTCTGATTACACAAAGAGTGCACAGGCTGGCGATGTTACATGTAAGAATATTCTTACTGTAACTAATAATAACAGTACTGACAGTGAGAAGGATGTTGCCTTTGGCAAGGTTACTGATGGTAGCAATCGCGCATTTAAGTTCGCTCCTTCCAATACTGGTTATGTATATGAAATAGCTTATGTAACAGTAGACTATACCTGTCATCAGACTGTAAACAAGTACTATGTGCTGGTAAAATAAAAAGTTCAATTCTAAAATACATCGAAAATGAATATTAAGAAAACATTTTTAGCCGGTTTGGTTATGATGGGTTGCTTGTCTGCATCTGCCCAGGATGCACCAAAGACAGAGTATGTATTCACCCCTCATTGGTACTTACAGTTACAACCGATTGGCGCTCAGTATACATTGGGTGAGATTTCTTTTAAGAACCTTGTTTCTTATAATGTTCAGGCAGCTATTGGTTACCAATTCAGTTCTGTAGTAGGTGCTCGTCTTTCCGTAAATGCTTGGCAGAGCCGTGCAGGCTGGAAGAAATATGCCGATGGGGCAGACCAGCAGAAGTGGAAATGGAATTATGTGAATCCTGCAGTTGATGTGACTTTCAATCTGTCTAATCTTTTCTGTGGTTTCAATCCTAATCGTGTGTTCAATTTCAGTGTGTTGGGTGGCCTTGGTGCTAACATCGGCTGGAAGAATGATGAGGCTAAGACTGCATTGTCCAATATCAATGCTGCTTACAACAACCTCAATGGCAATCAGAACATGCAATATCTGTGGGATGGCACAAAGACTAGACTGATGGGCCATGTGGGTGCAGCTGCTGATTTCCGTATTAGCGATGCTGTCAGCGTAGGTCTGGAAGTTACAGCCAATACATTGAATGATCATTACAACTCAAAGAAAGCTGGAAATGGTGACTGGTACTTCAACGGTTTGGTCGGCGTAAAAATCAATCTTGGCAAATCTTACACTACCCGCACTATCAAGGAGCCGGAACCACGTGTCATTGAGCGCGTAGTGGAGAAAGTAGTAGAGAAACCCGTTCCTGTGGCTGAGACAAAACCAGTTGCAAAACCTGAGTTCCGTCGTGACGTGTTCTTTAAGATTAATAAGGTGACTATCGATGAATCTGAGGCAGGTAAAGTGAAGGAAGTTGCTGACTTCCTGAAGCAGAACCCAGATGCGAAGGTTAATATTACAGGTTATGCAGATAAGGGTACAGGTACTGCTAAGATTAATGCTAAGTTGGCTGATCTTCGTGCTCAGTCTATTACCAAGACTCTTACAGAAACTTACGGTATTGCCTCCAGTCGTATTACAACCGACAGCATGAGTGACACCGTTCAGCCGTTTACAACTAACGACCAAAATCGTGTTTCCATCTGTATTGCAAAATAAAATATTCAGATAAATAACTTTTCAAATAACTTTTCAAATAACTTTCGGGCAAACTCTACCATGAACAAACTTGATTTTATCATTGGGTAGGGTTTGCCTTTTTTATTTTCACACACCACTTACATTTATGAAGAAACTAATTTTATTGTTGTTTGCTATTGCTTCCGCTGTCAGCACTATGGCTCAGTTGGCAGGCGATGGCTATTATAGAGTGCAGAATACATATACTGTAAGATATATACGTATCATTGATAATACAGGAAGAATTGATTATTCGTCCACTTCGGTTGATTTAGGATCACTGGTTACTATTAGAAATTTTGCTAACGTCGTTTCAGACCCATCGTCTATCATTTATATTTCAAATGCAGGCAGCGGTTTCGATCTTTATGGGCAAGGCTGTAGTACCTATTCCATTATTGGGTACTATCTCCAGATTAAAGAGAATACAGGTGGTGGCTCATATAAATGCTATGCTACTAAAAGCGGGCTAACTAAGTATTTGGCAGATGAAATCTCAAGTTATGATGATGGTGTGGTTCTCACCAACAGCACTCGTTCACGCGATTGGTATATAAAACCTGTTAATCAGGTGGATACACTATGTTTTGGCTTACAGCCGGAGATTCAGGTGAATGGTAAGTATTATCTGTCTTTATATGCCTCATTTCCATTTTCTTTCGCATCAGAAGGAATGAAGGCTTATTATATCAAACAGGCAAATCGTGGCTTGGCTGTATATCAGCAGATTACATCCGATGTGATACCTGCCGCCACACCGGTGATTATAGAATGTTCTTCAAATGACCCTTATTCCAATAAGTTGAATCTACTTACCAGTACAGCTACTCCACCATCTGATAATCTTTTGAATGGAGTATATTTCCGCAATCCGAGTACCATTCATTATAATGAGGTAGCCAATAATACAACAACAATGCGCGTGTTAGGACGCTTGTCTGATGGTTCCTTGGGTTTTGTGAAGAGTATGGAGAGTTTTATGCCGGCCAATAAGGCATATCTGACGGTTTCTGATAATTATGATTCTTATAAATTCGTCAGTAATAGCGAATATACTACAGGTATCGAGCAGATGTCAGTTCCTGCTACTTCTGCGCCAGTATATACGCTCACAGGTGTAAAAGTCGCAGCTGATACTAAAAATATTAAACAGTTACCGTCAGGAGTATATATCGTTAAAGGTAAGAAAGTGCTTGTGAAATAATGTCGATTATGTAGCTGAGGAATAAAAAGACGAGTCTGTAATGGCTCGTCTTTTCAAATATATTAGACAGAGGTATTTAAAAAATGCGGTGGGATATTTTAATGTTTATGACAGGATAGACCTTAAAGGCTTTAATGACATCAGCCCATCTCTTAACATCTCCCTCTTTGAGGTCCACGTCATGAGTTAGACTAGTACCGTCATGTGTCACAATGTTAGGTGTCCCCCCCCAGAACATAGCACCACAGTCGAAACTGATGTAATCGCGATTGCTTTTCTTTGAAAGTCTTCCTCCGTATCCAAATCCCAGATAAGGTTTGAAACTGTTTACGAATACTTTTGCTTTGACCATACAGTTTTCGTCAGGCTTTACCAAGTAGGGTTCATCGGAATTCTTGTAGTATCCCATGTTTACACCCATGTCTCCATAATCAATAATTTTCTGTCCCATGTCTGGGTCAATGTATACATCGCCATAGATTGGTTCGTCACTGATAATTTTTTGTCTTATATTGTTGTATATCTGTATAGCCATCAGAGATGACATATCTTCTGTGATATTATAAGCTTCTGCTATCTTGGAAGGGCCCCAATAAAAACCAGCAGTGAGGTGCCAATTCTTGTTTCTGAAAGGCATGACGTCAAGTAGAATATTAAAATTGGAAAATGTCGGTTTCCCCGTCATTGTGATTTGGTTGTCCACAGTCAGTCCAGTGAAGTCTTGTAGCTTTTTCTGTAGATTGGAAAAATTGGATTCCTTCCAAACACCAGTAGTAGGGTCTTTCCTTCCGCCGGATACACTGAAATCCACATCAGCGGTAAATCTGGGCATGACAGAGAAACCGGTCCGCAGCCGGAACAGATTACCAATGGGCGTAGAGAATTCAACACCAACGCCTGTGGTTCCTGCTGTGACAGCTGCATCTAAATGTCTAAAGCTACTTTTATCATTTTCGTTTAAGTCTCCTTGTGCCGATGCAGATATTACTAAAAAAGCTAGCGCAAAAAATGTTAATGGTCTTTTCATTTTTTTGTGTTGTTAAATATGATAGTGCAAATATAATCATTTTTTTTAGAGAAATGCGTTTGATTACCTTTTTTTTTCGTGAATAGTCACTATAATTTATAAAAATGCATCTATTAGGAAAATGTTTCTCAAATATGGATGAGTAACTTTTGTTTGTAAAGGTGAAATTGGCTTAATAAAGAAAGAATTATAGCCACTTAGGGGTCCTAACTCATATAAGTAGCAGGCGTCGTTATGGTAACGACGGGTCGTTTTAATGATAAGTACGAATCGTTTTAATGATAAACGGTAGTCGCATTCATGGCACTTATGAATTGTGAATGACGATTTTGGCTATACATATCTTTAGAAACAGAAGTTTGTCGATTCATGTTTCACACGTAAACCATTGAAAAGTAATGTACTTACGGTGAAACATCAATTGAAGTAAACGGATAAAATGCGAATCAGCATTGTGAATGAAGAATGAAGGACATGTTTCACCGAATTCTATAGGTTTTATGGGCATTTGAGAAGATTG
>DAIRCP010000146.1:0-4597 GCA_036796635.1 Prevotella sp.
TATATGGAGCGCAAAGGTAATGAATATTATCTGATTAGACAATATTTTTATTTATTATTTTTCGTATTTATCATAATTATCACATGCGCCTAAGCAAGCAAAATAAGTATTCAACACTAGGAAATAAGCAATTCACCTAATGTTGGATGTATATGAACCATTTCATGAAGTTGATTTAATTTCGTATTACAACACATCAAGACACTTATCTCTTGAATCAAGTCTGCTGCATGTGCACCATAAGCATGGCATCCAATCAAGCGATCATCTGCATCTGTAAATATTTTCACCAACCCTTCGGTTTCATTCATACATACAGCCTTACCATTAGCTCGATAGAAACTTTTGTGACAAGAATACGCCCTACCCTCTTGTTTCAGTATATCCTCACTAGGCCCGACGCATGCAGCTTCAGGATAAGTAAATATAGCTGCCGGCATTACTTCCAGACGAATATTATCCTGTATTCCCATGATATGATTGATCACATGTATACCCTGCATACTTGCAGCATGGGCTAATAATTGTCTACCATTTACATCACCTATTGCATAGATATTTTCAAGTGTCGTTTGTAGATTTTCATTCGTACAAATTCCTTTAGGAGTAAATTGGATACCAACTTCTTCCAGTCCGATATCTGTGATATTTGGCTGTCGCCCTGTAGCAACAAGCACTGGAGTATCTTGAGGTATCATTTCAACGGCAGTTTTCATGTGGAATACAACTCCGCGTTTTTCCATCGTTTTCCGCAAACGTTTTGCGATGTCACTATCTAATGCAGGCAAACATTCTTTAAGATATTCTATGACGGTAACTTGGCATCCCAGACTATTATATATACTGGCAAATTCCATTCCGATAACACCTGCACCGATAATGGTAAGTTTCTCTGGTACCTGCGTCATATTTAATAAATCGGTAGAAGTAAGTACATTATCTCCGTCAATGCCCTCTATAGGAAGCATTTTAGGACTACTTCCTGTAGAAACGATAATAAAGTCTGCATGATATTCTACTTGACCAACAGCAGAAAGGACACTTACGGTATGTGTATCTTTCAGTTTAGCCATACCCATCACAACATTCACTTTGTTTTGTTGCATCAGTACGGAAATACCATCTCTCAACTGCTGGATAACAAGATTCTTATGTTCAAATATGTTTCGAAAGTCCGGCTGTATCTTTTCACTATGAACCAATCCGCTATCTAACTTCAATAGCTCAATCATCTCAGCAGTATGAGCCAATGTTTTAGTAGGTATGCACCCACAATTCAGGCAAGTTCCACCAAGCTCATCCTTCTCTATCAGTGTAACTTCGGCGCCTTTCTGAGCAGCATAAGCGGCAGCCTGGTATCCCCCAGGCCCCGCTCCTATAATTACAATTTTCATCACACAATCTGTTTATAAGTTAAAACAGGATACTTAGCAGCCTGCACATCATCAACTCTCCCTATAGGCGTATGATGAGGTGCCGACTTTACAGTGTCAGGCTCCTTCAATGCCTCATCAGCTATACGATGCATGACATCAATAAATTCATCCAAAGTCTCCTTACTTTCATTTTCAGTGGGTTCAATCATCATACTTTCATGGAATAGTAAGGGGAAATATATAGTTGGTGCATGATATCCATAATCCAGCAGTCTCTTGGCCACATCCATAGTTGTAACGCCTGATGATTTATCTTTCAGGCCATTGAAGACACATTCGTGTTTGCACAGACTGGCAATTGGTAGTTCATATACATCTGCCAGTTGATGCTTGATATAGTTAGCATTCAGTGTGGCGAGCGGACCAACCATGCCGATATGTTCTTTACCCAATGAGAGAATATATGCATAGGCCTTAAGTATAACTCCAAAATTACCATGATAAGGACTCACATTGACATCCAGCAGATTTTCCAAGCCCTTTCTTACACCCACAGGGCCACTTCCGGGACCACCACCTCCATGAGGTGTGCTGAATGTCTTATGAAGATTGATATGCATGACATCAAAACCCATATCTGCTGGCCTACAAACACCCAGCATAGGATTCAGATTGGCTCCGTCGTAATACATCAGGGCGCCACACTCATGTATCATTTTTACTATTTCTGGTATTTGCTGTTCAAAGAGTCCAAGTGTATTAGGGTTTGTCATCATCATACCAGCTATTTGCGGTCCCATTTCATTGATGAGTTCATGCAGATGCTGTGTATCCACGAGTCCCTGTGGAGTGCTCTTTACTTCTACGACTTCAAGACCACAGACGGCTGCAGACGCAGGATTAGTGCCATGTGCACTATCTGGTACAATCACCTTAGTACGTGCAGTATCTCCGCGTCTTTCATGATAACTACGGATAATCATCAGACCCGTAAGTTCACCATGTGCGCCAGCATACGGTTTGAAGGTGAATCCGCCCATTCCAGTCAAAGCACCTAACATCTTATTTAGATCCGCAATCACATGCAAAGCACCCTTGGTACTGCTTTCAGATTGTAGTGGATGCAAATGTTGCATAGCAGGCATGGCAGCTATCTCTTCATTAATAGTAGGATTATACTTCATCGTGCAACTTCCCAACGGATAGAAGCCATTGTTCACACCAAAGTTATTTGCACTGTGATTTGTATAGTGACGCACCACTGTAAGTTCATCACACTCAGGCAGCAGAGCTGCATCTTTGCGTCTTAATTCTTTAGGTAATTCCGCATGAGGAATACCTGTCTGTGGCAAAGAATAAGCGATGCGTCCTGGATGAGATAACTCAAATATCAATTTATTATATAAGCGATTATTCATACGGCAAAACTTTCTAATTATTTATTTCACTAAACTTACAAATTGGTCTATCTCTTGTTTTGTTCTCTGTTCTGTCACGGCTATCATGATTTCATGTTCTCCAGTCTGAATACCGCCGAAGATGCCATGTTGTTCCAGTTTACTGAGCAGAGAAGTTGCATCACCATCATAAGTAATGCAGAATTCATTAAAGAAAGGACAATTGTAAGTAAGATGGAAGTGTCCCGTATTCTCCAGTTGAGAAGCAAGATAGTGAGCACCATCATAAGACAGTTGTGCAGCATCCTGTAAGCCCTGTTTACCCATAATAGACATATAGACAGTTACAAACAGTGCCATCAGACTTTGATTACTGCAGATATTACTTGTGGCTTTCTGTCGCCGGATGTGCTGTTCCCTTGCTTGCAATGTGAGAACGAATGCACGTTGACCTCTGTTGTCATGAGTCATACCCACTATTCGTCCAGGCATTTTCCGGATCAGTTTCTCTGTACAGCACATATAACCCACATAAGGTCCACCAAAGCACATGGGAATACCCAAACTCTGTGCATCACCTACAGCCACATCAGCTCCCCATTCACCAGGGGTATGGAGCAAAGCTAAATCTGCAGCTACACTATTCATGATAAAGAGGGCCTTGGCATCATGTGTCATGTCACTCATACCACTAAAGTCTTCGATAACACCATGATAATTAGGTTGTTGCACGATGACACCAGCCACACCACCTTTTTGAAGTCGTGTATTCAAGTCTGTTTTGTCTGTAACGCCATCCGTCTCCTTGACCATTTCGATACCTACCCCATGCCAATGCGCATAAGTTTTCACCACCTCAATAATTTTTGGGTCCAAAGTGGATGAAATGAGGACACGGTCACATTTTTTTCCTACGGCCATAGCCATCATCATCGCTTCGGCTGTAGCTGTGCTGCCATCATACATGGACGCATTGCTTACATCCATTCCGGTCAGTTCTGCCATCATAGATTGATATTCGAAGATATAATGTAACGTACCTTGAGATATCTCTGCCTGATAAGGCGTGTAACTCGTAAGATATTCTGATCGCTGAATGATACTAGGAATGACAGAAGGCATATAATGATCATACACACCAGCGCCACCAAAACAAGTCAACGGATGATTTTCATTAGCTATCTTATCCATCCACTGTCTAAGTTCTATCTCGCTCATTTCGTGAGGCAGGTCGTATTCGCCATGAAAGCGAATACACTCCGGCACATCTGCATAGAGATCCTCTGTACTATGCATACCGCAGGCAGACAGCATCTCATCGATGTCCTGTTCTGTATGCGGGAAATATTTATAATTAGACATCACCCTTTTGTTCATTCTTTACACAATTCAGCATATTTCTCAGCAGAAAGAAGACCATCAAGTTCAGACTTATCACTTAGTTCTACCTTGATAATCCAGTTACCGAAGGCATCTTGATTAATCAGCTCAGGAGTATCTTCCAATGCCTCATTCACCTCCACCACCTTTCCGGTTACAGGTGAGTTCAAATCACTGGCAGCCTTTACACTTTCTACTGCTCCAAATTCTTCACCGGCGGTTACATCATCGTCCACATCAGGCATATCTACATATACTATATTACCCAATGCTTTCTGCGCATAGTCCGTGATACCTATAAAACCAAAGTTGCCATCAACTTTCACAAATTCGTGTGACTCAGTATAATAGAGTCCTTCAATTACTTTTGCCATAATATTACTATTTTAATTTATTATATTTTCGTTCATTATTGATAATCACCTTATTTCTTATAATGTTTAT
>DAIRCP010000147.1:0-4577 GCA_036796635.1 Prevotella sp.
GTTAAGCTCCCTATGGTTAGCAAAGCAGCCATTACGGTTAAGAGTAAATTTTTTCTTTTCATTTTTTAAGTCTTTTAGTTTATTATGTTATTTTTGCCATCACCGGAGAAGCATTCTCCTGTTCCGACGGTGCAAAGATAAACCAAAGAAATATTATTGGCTATTTCTGATGTTCCAACTCATGTTCCGAATGTTCCAACACACAGAAAAACAGGTATTTCCAGAAAATTGGAACAAAAAAGACATTCGGGTTGAACAAAAAGAAAAGATGCCTCGATTTTGGATAAAACGAGGCTTTTCGCTTGTAAAAATGAAGGAAAAAGGGATGGTTGCTATTCCGTATGTTTCAATTGCATTGCCCGATGTTACACGGTGTGATTCTGTCCTACCATCCGGTTGGTGATATAATGGATTTTTTGTATATTTGCCATAGTTTTTAGAATACAAACCAACACAATAAAATAATGGAAAACGAAATCATTGCAAAATTCTATGCTGACCATTTCAATGGACTGAAAGCTTATTTCATAGCTTGCACAGCCAACAAGGCGCTGAGCGAAGACATGACTCAAGATGTTTTCGTGAAACTACTGAACTACAAGGAAATGATTACGGAACAGACTCTACCTAATCTGGCCTATACCTTAGCTCGCAGATTACTCACCGACTTCTTCCGCCATCGCCATGCAGTAGATAAATGTGAGCACATGCTTATGACAGACAATGCCACCAATGACGATCCACACACCGTATATTCTGCCAATGAACTGACGGAGATACTAGAGCAAGGTATCAAGACACTACCTGAACAGTGTCAGGATATATACCGCCTCCATGTGTATGAGGGCATGAAGATAAGTGGTATATCCAAACAGACACACATCAGATATAAAGTGGTGGAATACCGACTGGGAATAGCACGCCGCGAAGTAAAAGCTTTCGTAAACAGAGCAGTAAGCTAACTAGCCTACTACTCTATTCACTTACACTCTCACGTTTGCCATATTCCGATGGCGGAACGCCAAAGTGCTGCTTAAACACTTTTGAGAAATGGGCTGTATTCACAAAGCCTAGTGTATAAGCCACCTGCGATATATTGGCATGGTTTTCCTTCAGCAGTCGGGCTGCTTGCTCCAAACGGATATTACGGATAAATTCTGCCGTAGAAAGTCCGGTCAGTTCTTTCATCTTACGGTGCAGCTGAGTACGACTGACGCTGATTTCCTGACAGAGCATCTCTACATTGAAGTCGGAGTCACCTATATTCTTATTGATACTCTTCATGATGCGGTCCATCAACTCTTTATCGTTGTCCACCACTTCCTGCTGCTCCACCTTGTCGGTCTGCTCCTGAGCACCACTGAATTTACCTTTCAGTTTCAGTCGGTTGATTATCAGATTGTCGATAGTAGCCCGCAGTTCATCCAGCAGGAACGGTTTCGCCAGGAATGCATCAGCTCCACGCTCCAGTCCTTCCAGACGGTTGCCGATGGCAGCCTCTGTAGTAAGTAATATCACTGGTATATAACTGATATTGGAATTGGTCTTAATCATGCGTAGCATGGTGAATCCATCCATCTCCGGCATCATCACATCGCTCACCACCAAGTCATATTTGTTGGTCAGCAGTTCACCGATGGCCTGTTTACCATTGCGGCACACCGTAAAACGATAATTCTGCGCTAGTTCCTTACTGATATAGTCGGTTATTTCCTCGTCGTCGTCCACCAACAGTATCTTATAGTTGGTGACAGGGCGCTTCACGGGCTCAGTCGTCTCGTCCTTCACCTCCTCCACAATCTCCTCGGGCTTCAGATGTCCCTTGCCCAAAGGAATGGATACGCTGAACACGCTGCCCTTGACATCGGTACGGTTACGTGCAGATATCTTTCCATGGTGCATATCCACGATTATCCTGCAGAGGTTCAGACCGATACCTGTTCCCTCAGTACCTGTCACGGCCTTGCTGCCGCCCTGATAGAATCGATTGAAGATTCGCTCCATGTCATCATCCTTCAGTCCGATGCCATTGTCGATTACTTCTATGACGGCATTTCTGCCATCAGCAGATAACTTGACTGCAATCTCACCGCCATCAGCGGTAAACTTGAAGGCATTGGATAGCAGATTGGTAATTACCTTGTCGAACTCTTTCTTGTCCACATACGCCTTGACGTCACTGTCGTAATCAAAATGGAAGGAGATGCTGCGCTTCTGTGCCTCATACTCGAACACATGGAATACTTCATTCACCAACTGCACCAGACTCGTCTCGCTACAGTGCAGATGCATCTGCATCTTGTCCATCTTGCGTATATCGAGTATCTGATTCACCAGCGTCAATATACGGACAGCATTGTGATTGATGGTCTGCAACTTATCCTGCAACTGCGGCATCTTGCTCTCCTCCAACTGCATCAGCTGATGCAAGGGATTGAGTATCAGCGTAAGTGGTGTGCGGATATCATGGGTGGCATTGATGAGGAATTGCATCTTATCTTCATAGAGTTCCTCCTGCTTGCGCCTGTAATACATATAAATACCGCCTCCCGTAGCTATCAATATAACCATAATATAGAGCACGTAAGCAAAGGTGGACCTGTACCAAGGCGGACGCACGATGATCAGATACGTACTTACGGCGGATACATGCCCATGATTGTTGGTCCGTACGGCAAGTTTGTAATATCCAGGGTTCAGATGCGTAAAGTTGATAGCATTAACTCCCTCCTGATTCTGGGTCCATTTATCATTGTCCAGCCGGTATTCCAACTGCATATTATCCACATTGGCAAAGTCGAAGGTGGAGAACTCCAGAGCAAAGGTATTGTCCAGGTACGACAGATTGATGCGCTGTGCATCCAGCACAGGACCGTCGATGATATTGCGTCCGTCACTCTGCGTGGTGCCATTGATGGGCTTCCCCCCTACGACGATACACGTAAGCATCGGTCGCTTCACGGAATAGACAGATCGGGATACCAATTGCGGATTGAACATGGTGATGCCTTCCGGTGTTCCGAATACGATGTTGCCGTTATTGGTCATCATTCCCACGCCACCCATATATTCACGGAGGGTAAGGCCGTTGCCGTTGGTGTACGACATAAACTGCTGATGCCGACTATCGTAATGCCATATTCCCATGGAAGAGGAGCACCAAAGATCACCATTTTGCAGACTGACAATATAATCAATCTGCACACCTTGCAGATTTTCCGAATGAGGGAATATGGTAGCCTTCCTGGTAGCACGGTTATACAGATACAGTCCGTTGTTGGTACCAATCACGATATTGCCCTTTGGGTCTTCTGCAAGACCGATGGCTGGCTTACCATTCAGGATATTATCCCAACCGAATGGCTTGAATGATTTTCTTCTCGGGTCGTAGCACTGCACACCGGATGCGGTACCTATCCATATCATACCGTGTCTGTCACGCAACAGTTTCAGTATCCAGTTGTTGCATAACACACCGGTACTGCGATTCGGCTTATCAAACATCGAATATATCTGCTTGGCACCCGTCCCGATGTTCATCACACAAAGGCCTTGGCCAAATGCAGAGAAATATAAATTCTCGCCATCGTCTGCCATGGCACGGATATCGATACAATTAAAACTGCCTTTCAGCATGGCATGTTCTGAATTCACATCATAGGCATAAAGGTCTGTTCCCCCACTAAGCCAATACTTACCACGGCTGTCCCGATAAATCATATTGGAATTATTCGGTGATGACAGATGGGCTAATCCATTTGAATGGATATTCTTACAATACAGACCTTTCCCGGAAATGGTGAGCAGCACCTTGTCATCGCCGCCATGACAGACGGAAGTAACCACGCTAGAGGTTCTGATGCCGAACTGCTGGAGTGTGAGGCTCTGAAACTGTGGTTTCTCACCTGGCACAAATGCCAGTCCCTTCTCTGCACAACCTATCCAAAGGTTACGGGCACGGTCTTCCAGCATGCCGGTGATGTTGGCAGTGGCCAAATCCACATTGTCATTCATCATCGAGACAGGTTCCAGCTTACCTTGCGGATCCAGGCT
Organism: Prevotella sp.; assembly: GCA_036796635.1. Lineage (GTDB taxonomy): Bacteria > Bacteroidota > Bacteroidia > Bacteroidales > Bacteroidaceae > Prevotella. The sequence continues at coordinate 4,054 of DAIRCP010000147.1, forward strand.
GAAAGCGCCGTTGCTGTTGGTCGCTATCACAATAACATCGAATACGGAACGGAACGCGCCATTGTACACTCTATGAGATTGACCATCATCTATTTTCGTGATTGTCTTTCCGTCAAAGCGCAGGATACCATACTGGCAGACAGCTACTATGCGTCCATGTCCATCGCCCAGAATCCGCATCACAGGACCTACATCAGAGCGATAGTTCATTACTGCCTGATGCGTATCCATACGGAAACAGGTTATCATATTATTATTATCCGCTTTCCATAGCCGATTTTTCCCATCGATGAATACACATGGATAATAATCATTGTTGTCATGATAAGTAAATTTCGATATACGGATTGCCTTTGTCTCCTGACTCTTGATTTTATAAAGTCCGAATCCGGATGTTCCTACATATATATTGCCATGCTTATCTTCCGTAATGGATGCGATATGCGGCTGCAGGGCGACATCTTTGGACAAAATAATATGCTCAAAATTATCAGCAGAAGCATCATATAATGACAGTCCGTTTA
>DAIRCP010000148.1:0-4527 GCA_036796635.1 Prevotella sp.
GTTCAGAAGATGCTGCCTACAGTTATACGCAACACCGTATGATCACGTCCTAACAGATAGTCATTCCTGCTGTTTGTCTTCCGATGGTCAGCATACAGTTTCACATAGCCGTCCATCCTGCTCTGCGGTATGTGGAATGTATATCCCACACTGCCGCGAACAGAATATTGTGGTGCTGTGAGATACTCGTATTCCCTGTACAGATAAGCCTCCATAGAAGGAGGTGCCGACTGTTTGTCGGATGGTTCCGCGTAAGTACCGTCTTCGTATGGTTTACCTCCACCCTTCAGGTAAGAAGTGCCGGCAGACAACGACAGTACGCCATTAGCCAGTTTCAGGTTACGGGTGATGTCTACTGTACCTTCCGTACTGTGTATATTCTGCCGGCGGTAATATGGATAGAGATAAACAGTCTGTTTGCGGCGTGCCATATTCACGGCCGCGCTGATGGTCCACACGGGCATGTCACCCTCTATACCGAAATAGCCGGTATAACCCACCTTGCTGTCTATCCATAAGCGGTTCGCCCTCTTCAGGGCGTCATAATACTGATAGGTACTGGCACCCAAACTGTTGATCACCTCACTGTACGAGTTTTCGTAGTTCTCCAGATTCTCACTCTTCACACTGACATCCAGTAGATGTACAGCCTGCGGATATCTCAGGGTGATACGCGACTCATATCCGTAAAGTCTGGAATGATGAGTGCTGTAAGTAATGGTATAAGACGACTTACGACCGTAATAGCCGTCTCTGTCGGAGAAGTCGAGACTGTTATACCATGACAGCTGCGGTGTGATCCGCCATTCTGCCTGTATCCCTCCCCCATTGTATTCATCCAGCAGAGGCATCTCATTGTTGCTGCCCGTATAGCCGGTGGTGCCAAACTGTTCCACCCGTCCCGTAAAAGCACCATAGCTGATGAGCGACATATATTTTTTCTCAGTCTTTCCGTACGTACTGTATTGCAGGCTCTCCGTATTCCTTCGGTACCTGTAGTCGGCTCCGATACTCAAGCTCTTGCCTATCGGCACATACACTCCCGTCGTAAGTACAAAGTCCATCATACTGTTCTTATGTCTCAGGTCCTTGTATTTTGCATAGTTGGCGGCAGTATAGTCTATCCTCGCCCCCAGTGAGATGCCACGGTAGAGATCCACGCCCACTCCGCCGGCAAGCTTGTAGGTATCGAGATGCTTTGTACCGGTATTCGTCAGCGAGTCTTCGACGATGTCAAACGGCTTGTGTGTGGGATCGATGAAAACCGAACCTGCCATATCCCTGCCCGAGTAGTTATCATAACTCATATTACCATATACCACCGTCCGTCTGTTCAACCGGTAGAACGACTCTACCTCCGCTCCCGCCTTCAAGGTGCGGTGCGACGGTTCGTAGTCAACGAATCCTCCGTTCCCGTATTCCGTCTTCACCTCGGCCCTCGATATGTTGCGTGATACGAAACGTGTGAGAGCTGCGGCATTTCCTCCCGTAAGCCACGGGTCGACAATACTCACATACGTGAAATCACGCCACTGCGCCGAGTCACCGGTTTCGGGGGGGAACGCAAGCAGCCGCACCGGAATCACTGTGATTCCGGCCGACAGAATGATAGATGACAATATATGTTTCAATTTGGCTATTGCTTACTCTCCACGGATAGAGAACTTCTGACGCTCGTGGAAATCGTTTGTACTGTTGTTTGTATCCTGATAGATGATATGTGCACCATTCTTGATTGATGCCTCGGCATCTATACCGCTAGGGTCGGTCGATGCACCCACACCCAGTGAGTAATTGTACACCAGCTTTCCGCTGTTCTCCGACAGGGCCTCAGTCGATTCCTTGTCTACATTACGGTATAGGGTATACCCCAACTGATTCGAAAAAGCCACATATCCACCGTCGATATCTGCCGTGAAGCGTTTCTTGCTCGTACTGATATTTGTTGCGGGGTAAACCTCCACGCCGTCGATAATCCACTGATTGGGCACCTTCAGGTTTTTATATACATTGTTCTGCGGCTTGCCCGGCTCATAAATGATATGATTCACGTCATTGGCAAATGCGGCAGGAGTCACACCCTGTGTCTGGAAGATAAACAGTGCCGGTGCCGTCACACTAAGAGCCCATGCGTTACCCTGTCCCAGTCTGACTGCTTTCAGATAATGTGAGGTAGGTATCAGGTCTGATGGTGTGGGATAATAAGATGTGTTCGTATATCCTGACTCCGGGTCATACATCGCGTAATAGTCGGCATTGGCATAGTTCACCGACCGGGTATAGGTCTTCGTGTTGTCTATGGCTCCGTTAATGCTGACCACCACCTGCGAATAAGGTTTCAGCACCAGTGGCGACTGGAAATACCAAATACCGTCATTAGCAGGGATGAATCCCTCGGAAGCATACGACAGGTTGCCGCTGTCATCCCTCCATCCACTTGCGCCGTTTGCGTTATACGGAGTGGCAAAGGCTACAGCCAGATTACTTACCACAGCCGTCTTGCCGCAGTTGTTATAGAGCACGAGTCCTTTATCATTCTGGAAGTAGCCACTGCCATCATTCTTTGGGCAACCGCCATTATACAGTTCCTTGATAATCACCTGGTCAGCATTCTGATCCTCAGGTGCAAATGTTACGTTCTTCACTGCAGAGGTCTTTATCGTGTCAACAGTACCATCCTGATGATTCACAAACATCCTCCATGTCTGTGCGCCTGCATTGAGCGAAATGGCGGCAAGAGCCACCAACGAAAGTATAAGTTTTTTCATTTTCTTCTGATTTTAATATGTTTATCTTACTTGTTCACAATCTTGTAACTCTTCCCCGGAGTCTTGATGATATAAATGCCTTTGGGCAGTTGCGAGAGGTCTACGGTTGCGTTGCCTTCAGTATCGGCCTTGACTGCCGTCACAGCCTTGCCAGTGATTGTATATACCAGTATCGTGCTGCCATTCTTCAGCCCGCTGAACCCGGCACTTCCTGCTTTGAAAGATGGTTTTGTCGCGTCGCTGCCATCCACAGTCGTACTGTTGATGCCTGTCGTCACATCTTCCTCGCTGAAAGCGTAGCCTGAGACACCGATAAGGTCAAATTTCAAAACCTCTCCTGCGGCGGTAACCACGATGCTGTCACCATCGAACGAGACCACCGGCACATCTGCCAGCGCAAACTTGGTCACGCTGCCATCATTCTGCGTCACAACCAGATACTGCACGGTCACAGTGGCGTTGTCGGCCCTGCTCATTCCCGGCAGTAGCATCAGTGCTGCTGCAATCAGAATCATCCTTGATAATCTTTTACTCATAATCATTGTTTTAATTGATAAATTAGTGTACTATTCTCTTTTTCGACACCGTCAGTTTCATACTTATCCTGTTGGTACTGTCGGGCGATACGATAATCAGACTTTTCACGCCATTGAAGAAATAACGGTAGTCGTAAGTTACGTAGGTCTCCGAACTACTGGCTTCATAAATCCCCGACGGAACAAGGAAGTGGGCAGTACCTCCGGCATCAGTCGAGTCGACAAAGATTGAAGCGGAGGAATTCTTCAACTGTACCCTTGCTCCCTTGTATGGACTCACCGTATTGTCGGGATAGACCAGTTGAACACCCACGTCACACAGCTCGATGTTCTCCTCGTACGAGCATGCCGCCAGTAAGGCTGTCATCACGATCACTGCTATATATCTTTTCATATCTTTATTCTTAACGATAACCCGTAATAGAAACTTGGAATATACCCGCTGCCAAAGAGTGAACTCTCTATGCCCGTCTGCGACGACTTCACCTTACCCATATTGTTGAGGAAGTTGTTTGCGTAGAATGAAACTGACACATGATCGCCTATCTCCTTTGTCACACTCAGATTCGCCGAATAATAAGACGAGAGGTTGTTGGGGTTCATCAGATAGGCGTAGTTAGTCCTTACCACCAGCTTTGCCATATCGTTATACAGATTCTTGTCATTCTCTTTTGCCCAGGCAAATTTCTCGGCAAAAGGTATCAGGGTACCGGGAGCATCCCATGTTGAGTAATACTCGGGGTATACGATGACAAACTTGTCACGTGAGGTACCGTTGTATGGTGTTCCGAAATAGTCGGACGACTTGTCCACCACATATCCACGGGTACCGTCCTCATATTCACTCAGCGTACGATGGTAGTTGTATAGCGAGCATTCAACCCTCAACGACACGATCATACGCACCTTGGGAATATGAGTCGTGACGGTGGCATTCAGGTTCACCTCACTCGAGATGGCCCCGTTGCCCACAGAGGCATTGGCATTATAGCTCGTACTCGTGGCACTGCTACCCTTGTAATAGCCGATATACTGATACAGCGACCCATCACTCATCGTCGATGTCAGACTCACCGGTACATCAGCAAACAGCATCTCATCGATGGCCTTATAGTAATAATAGTTACCGTCAAGTCGTATGTTGGTATGCAATGGCTTGATCGGTGCGAAGTCCACAATCCATTCCAGTCCATATCTGTCCAGTGGCGACGCATTCACATATT
>DAIRCP010000149.1:0-4520 GCA_036796635.1 Prevotella sp.
TATTAAAAAAAAGGAATAAGATATGAGACTGACAGCTAAGGAAATCTATGATTGTCTTATCAATGATGACAGAATATTGGAATTGATGGGCCAGATAAAATTTTATCTGGGTGATGTGGACATCATCGTGAAACAAAAAGACGTAGTGGGAAATATTATACAGGAATGGCTTCAAGGATGGCTTGACAAGCGCGGCGTAGAATATGCTCCATCGGAAAACACCCAGATGCCGCCGGACTTCTTCCTGAATCCTGATGATTTAGAGAAGAATCTATTGGAGGTCAAGGCTTTCAACAGGTCGGCTTCACCTGGCTTTGACATCGCAGATTTCAGGATGTACGAGGAGGAAATAATCAATAAGCCATATATGCTGAATGTGGATTATCTTATTTTCGGATACGATATGAGTGAAGAGGGAGTCGTGACGATAAAAGACCTGTGGCTGAAGAAAGTCTGGGAAATCACAAGGTGTATGACTGACTGGCCATTAAATCTCCAGATAAAACAAGGTGTAGTACATAAAATCAGACCCGGCGTATGGTACAGTACCCAAAAGGGAAATATCCCCATGTTTAAAAGTCTGGAACATTTCATTTCCGCCATTGAAGAGACTGTGTACAAAAATCCTAAAACACATGATGATGCCGCAAAATGGAAAACTAAATTCATCACGAGTTACAAGGCTTATAATGGAGTAAAATTAAATGTGCCTAGATGGGACGACATTGAGGATGAGTATAAGACAACACCTTGAAATAATCCATTACTGACAATAATAACAGATAGTCAATGAACTATAGCTAATCTGAATTATCTGAAGATAATCAGGAGAAAGCAAATACGATGAATTTTACTTGCAGGTATTTTTTTTGCTTGCAAGAGAATAGGACTGCGCATTTTTGAAAGCAGCTTGTAGTCAGCGTGCTGTAACTATATTTGCATGCAATTATTCGTATTTTTGCTTGCAGAAATTGAAATTTATTACAATATCAAAATATAACAAAACAAATTATTATGAACAAATACGCAATTTGCAAATACGTATTCAGTAAATCCCAGGAAAAGGGAAGTATGTTTAACAACAACGGTGAGAGTGCTTTTGAGAAGGCACAGGAAGTACTGGAGAGTATGCTCCAGGCAAAAAAACTTAATATCTACAGAACTAAGAGTGACGGTGACGTGATACATTATCCTAATGATGTGTTCCGCAATTTCAGTCATGTAACAGTGATGAAAGTATGCAATGTGAAGTATCTCAAGAAGTGTATGGAATACCATACCATGCTGGACGAGACTAATCCCTGGTGCAATGTGGTGATAGACAATCGTGAGGGTATCTGTCAGATAGCTATCGAGAAGTCGGGAGCTTTCGACGGGCATCCCGACACGGTGAAGGACCTGCTGCAGGAAACATTCGGGCGGCAGCTTGCGGAATACGGCATCTGCATAGATATAGAGGCTAAGGTGAGGACTGCGGAATTCTGGGACTTCGTGAATGAACAGTGCAACGACCAGCATGACACGATAAGCAGAATCCTGCTGGAGTTCCCCAATCCGCGGAATGTGTGGCCGATAGATGCACCGAAACAAGCCTATCGGAAACTGGAAATAATGTCGTCGCTGATATGTGCGGTGGGAGCCGTGAAGGGCTCACTGAGACTGGATGCCGACAAGGAGAAGACACTGCTGCTGGACCGACAGCATCAGGACTTGGCTGAAATCGTATCACTGTGCTGCAGCAATGGTTATAGTATCGCTGTGTATTTCCGTGATTTGGGTATTTACAGATACCACGATGAGGTGAGGGCTGTATATAAGATGGAGGATCGTGTGATAGATGATTTTGTAAATGGCACGATGGTGACGAAGGATGGTACGACGGAAGGTACTTTCGAGCTGATACAATGGCTGGACAAGATAAGAGAAATAATCAAAGACTACAAAGATGCTAGACCTGCTTCAAAGAAAAGAAAAGGCAAAAGTGAAAAAGCTGTTTGCGCATAATGCTGTATACGTTTCCCTCCAGCATGTGTGCAAGGAATATGAATGCAGGATGACTGTATTCCGACTTTCGCCGGAAGATGTGTTCGCCGAGGTAATCTGGCTGCTGGATAGTATCAAGGAGGATACTGACGGCGCAGAGGATATGTGTGCTACTCTATGGAATGAGCTTTATTGCAATTATCGCGATATAGCGGGCAGTGAGCTAACTGATGAGGAACTGCGGCTGGCTGTGACTATCGTGATGCTCATGGTGGTGATATGCCTGAATGCCATGGATGCAGGCTATTATGCTCATCTCGCTGAGGTACTGATGCAGGGCATCTATGATCACTACAATCCGCAATGGCATGATGTGCGCCATACGCTGGAGGACCATCTGAAAGATACCGGTCAGCTGATGGTCTGGGTGAGGGCATACATGGACAGTGACCATTTCCTGAGTGATGAGGATGGATGCCTCTCTGTACTGACGGATACGTACGGTACGGATGCAACTGCATTATTAAAGAAACTGAGTGATGGCTCAATGGTATCTGATGTGCCTGTGAATATGGCATCCGGTAATACAGTGAATCTTACGATGAATATCGAGAATCTGAATAATTCAGGAACCATCAATGATATCCATGACAATTCTCTTGTATCGACGGGGGAAGATGGCTCCATGACTGGGGCATCGCCTCGGATTCAAATAAAAAAATCAACTGAAAAATGAAAATATACGGAACTTTCATCAACAAAGGAATCATCAATGATATTCACGATAATGAGCAGGTAATGGTTTCCGACAAGGGAATACAGGTGAATCGTGCTCAGGCGGAAATGCCGGGTTCTGATCAGCTGGAAGCATCGTATGATGGCAGTATCACTCCAGAGGTGAGAGAGTCTGCTGATGCATGCAGGGATGCTGAGATAGCAGCTGCGCTTACCGCCCTGATGGAGGTCAGGGATGCGAAGGGCAACTACCTGTTCAGAAAGAATAGCCAGTGGATGGCGGTGTATCGTATCTTGGTGGATTATCGCGGATGGTTAACGGAGTATCGCGGATTTGTGCGCAGGGCGAATGAAATAGGCCATTTCTGAATACCTTGTACGGAGAATGCCGTGAAACGTATAGACGGTATATTCGCTAAGCCGTTTGTAGTATGGGACATCCATAAATATCATGGGCAGGGAGCTGTATTCCGCAGACAATATAATGTGGCTCTGAAACTGATGGAAATACTCAGGATAAGTATGGAAAACATGTAATAAGCACGGACTGTTTACATCTTACACACAGACTTACACACTTCACCACAGACTTACCCCTTGCAGGATTTTTCTTGCAGGGGATTTTTTTTGCTCTTATCTTTGCAATCGTCAGTTCAGCATGATGGCGGCGGCATGACACCCCGGGGCGTGACTCGCCTGCTGCTGCTGAAATCATTGACAGTGATCTAATATATATTTAAGATATGAACGAGATTAAGATCTTTAATCATCCGGAGTTCGGGGAAATCCGAACGGCGGGGACTAGTGAGAATCCGTTGTTCTGCCTGAAGGATGTGTGTAGGGCACTTGTCCTCAATCAGCCGAGCAGAGTAAAAAGCAGACTTGACAGAGATGGGGTTACTTCAATTAAGGTCATCGATTCTTTAGGGAGAGGGCAGATGACTTCTTTCATCAATGAGAAAAATCTGTATCGGGTAATCATGCGGTCGGAAAAGCAGGAAGCGTTGATGTTTCAGAATTGGGTGTGCGATGAGGTGCTGCCCTCCATCCGCAAGCATGGGATGTATGCCACGGACACCACACTGGAGCAGCTCATCAGCAGTCCGGATTTCGGCATCCAGCTGCTCACCAAACTCAAGGAGGAACGGGCGGCACGCATCCGGGAAACGGAACTGCACAAACAGGAAAGGGAACTGAGACTGCGTGAGACGGAACTGCGCAAGCAGGTGGAAAATGAGCGATTGCAGTTGAGCGATGCCCACCAGTCGCTGGTGAAGGAGATGGACCGCATAGCGCCGCTCGCCGACTACTGCCAGCAGGTGCTCGCCTCCAAAGATGCGGTGACGGTGACGCAGATAGCACAGGACTACGGATATTCCGCCAAGGCTTTCAATCAGCTGCTCCGCGACCTGGGCATCCAGTTCCGCCGCAATGACCAGTGGATTCTGTACGGTCATCTCAAGGAAAAGGGATATGTGCAGAGCGAGACGATATCGTACTGGAAGACTAATGGCACACTGGGTACGAACATGTATACCAAGTGGACGCAGAGCGGCAGACTGTTCCTCTATCAGCAGCTCAAATCGCAAGGCTATCTTCCACTGATGGAGCAGCCTAACCTCAACATTATGGAGGTGCGCGGCAGGGAAAAATTAAAAGACGGTGGCCGTAAGAAAAGTGATTCAACAAAGTCATTTGTGGATAATCTGTTAGACCTCATCTGATAAAAACAACTAAAAATAAATTTATGACAACAACAGTATTAGCAAAGATAACAGGTGCGACTCCTGTGGAGACTTTTC
>DAIRCP010000150.1:0-4503 GCA_036796635.1 Prevotella sp.
AGAACACTGACTCATGGTCAGCATACTCATCTAAAAGTAGATACAATACTTCGTTCTTCATTTTTTTATTTTGCTATTTGACAGTCTTTTATTGATATTCCTTATGACGAGAATGTCACATACGGAAAATAGAGGAAGTCGGCTGCTGTTATCATGGCAGTAGCCAGCTAATATCTTTATATTTACAGAAAGTAAAGATAAGAGGCTTCCTCGTTGATATTTATTCTATCGGGATCCAAATCTCGGTGAGTAACTCATCCGTGGGGGTGGTGGATGGGTCATTGAGATACTTTTCAAATACAGGCCCTTCGATTTTGGGCTTTACGTCACCATGCCCCAGACGCTTGTAGATTTCCGTATAATAATCCGATAGTTGTGAGTAAGCACCTTTGAGCAGGAACACGAGAAACTTACCACCCTCAATGGTTTTGATACCAATATCGCCCATGGGCTTAAGTGTGTTGATGATTGGGTCGGCAATGCACACATCGCATCTGAGCACCTCATTGTCCACGGTAGGGTCATCTAGATACATATTTATGTACTCAGCTTCGGCACCGCACTTGTCCACTACTTTCATGTTTTGGGCATACTCCATCAGTTTGTCCCATGCCATACCATAGTTCATCATGGGATAGTCGTTACCAGTCAAGCGATAATATACGGCCTGAACATCTTTTCTAGTTTCAATTCTTTCCTGTAATTCCATGCTCTATATTGTTTTGATTACTGGAGGAAGGCACTATTGCCCATCTCTGCTGCAAAGTTAATATGATTGACACATCAGACAATTACCCATAACGGAAAAGTGAGTGGGTAGAATGAATGGTAAAGGGATCACCTATAAGATATGAGCTTTAGATTCTCTCATTCTAAACTCTAATGGCGTAATGCGGAAACGGCGTTTGAAGGCGGTGATGAAGTGGGCAGCATATTCGTACCCCACCAACATACTAATCTCTTCGATAGTTTTCTGCGTGTCACGTAGATATTTGATGGCCATCTGCATGCGATAATCGAAGAGGTAAGCATATATACTTTGATGAAACTCATGGCGGAATCCAGCCTTGAGGTAACACTCATTGGTACCCACTGCCAAAGCCAGAGAGCGGACCGAAAGCGGTTTCCGGAAATCGTGCTTCAGTATGTCGAGCGCGTCATGTATCTTGCTGACCATTGTGGCATTAATGGATTTACTCCAATGCGTTTTGTTCACATGACCGGGCATTGTAAAATGAGCAATATAGTCCACTATCTGTTGCTCCATGAAGTCTTCCGAACAGTTTCCTAATATAGGAGGAATAAAAAGGCTCTGCAGACAGTTGGAAAGCTGCGGCGAGGTATTGTATCCATCTACCAGAGCCTGATTGCCCTGATTGTTCTCAATGGCGCGCATGAGTTTACCAACCTCATCAGGATAAAGTTCGGCAAGTTGCCTGATATATTTCTCAGACATATAGATATGGCCAGACTCAACCGCCCCAGGCACCAGCCTTCTACGACTTAACTTCCTGTCGTCCGTAATCAATGTCATGGCAGTCTGATTTCTTTGTATCTGATTTTGTATATTATCAGAAATAAAAGTATTGTCCACCTCCCCCTGCAAGGCATAGGAGATGACCAGCATTGGTTCGGGGTTATTCAGACATCCCAAAAACAGACATTCTTCATGGGCATTGAACAAGGAGCGGTCAATGGAGAAATTCGCGTATCTGAATTCAGACAACTGACCATCAAGCACATCGAGATGCATGACCGATGTGTGTTGTAGCATCTCACCTTTTGGGGCAAGGAGCAACTTCTTCTGGCCATCAAGCGGATGCTTGTTGATTTCTGGAAGTTCAGATGCGTGAATTACTTTCATTCTGCAAATATATTGTTTTTTTTCTATTTGATGAAACAATTAGAGTGGAAATTTATATCATGTCATATTCATCAGTTTGATGTGTGTGTCATCATCCTGAAAATATTTACATTCTATTCTTCTGACTGCTGCCAGCCCCCTGACCTTTATAATTGTTTCTTGCCGCATTGAATTTATATCGGATACTCAGTGTGATAGTACGTCGGCTGTTCTTTAGTTCCTCAACTTCGCGCATGCCATTGTAGAGACGTACACATTGTCCGTTCTGGTTGAAAGCGTCTTGTAGTTGCAGACGTGTTTCCAACTTACCTTTCATCCACTGTTTCATCACTGTGAAGTTGAAACTTTGCTGATTGCGCAGCAGTTTGACGTTGGAAGCATGGCCTTTACTTTGAAATGTATAATTGGCGTCTAGATACCAGTCGTGGGATAGAGCGATATGGTTCATCAGTCCTAGGGATGCAATTGGATGATTGAGTGTACGTTCCCCATCTTTGGTGTCGGCCTTGAAATCCTGCCCGCGCAGATATATGTAAAGGTTAGGTGTCCAGCATTTGATGGCGGGACTTATATTGATACCCGTGTGCCAAGAGTTGTATGGCTTCTGTTCTATGGGGTGAAGATAAGATACTTCTGGATGTTCATTGCTATAAGGTTCCGATAACATCGTCGGTTGATGTTTGATATGTGAATAGCCAGCTGTGAAGTTTATCCATTTCCATGCAGCGTTGAGCACAATATTGTCATCGTATTCGGGTGTAAGAAGTGGATTTCCACCCTCTAGCGTATATTTGTTGTCGTAATATACCGAGCTGCGGAGCATGCTATATGCCGGTCGGTTGATGTCGCGTGAGTAAGATACAGATGCCTGTACTTTGCCTATGGGCATGCTCAGCGCTACGCTTGGAAATAGATCATTATACTTTTTGCACTGTTCGTCCATCCGTTTTCCGTATACGTAATAGTTATTGTCGGTATGTTCAAACCGTAAACCGGTATTGATAGACATCTTTCCAATGTTGTGGCTGTATTCCATGAAGGCGGAGAGCAATGTCTCGTTGATTACACTTTCGTCATCTTTTACGATATGCTGAGGATTGGAGTAGTTGCTTGTGCGATGGGTATAGCTGTCTTCAGTTCCGAATGTCAACTGTCCTCCCCACAACGGATGTGAAGCTTTCGCCTTCACTGCAAAGAGATTGTTTCGGGTACGGTTTATCGCATCCACAGCCATTACTGTTTCTTGGTTGCTGGTATGGTCGGTGACGGTCTCGTCGGTTCTGCTTTTCATTAATTCCCCTGCCAGATATATATCAGAGTTGATGTCTATCTGCCAGTCTTTGGTCTTGCCGCTATAATATAGATTGAACGAATGATTCCATGACCTGAAGACAGGACGGAGATATGACATTGAATTTTCCAGAGGAGTCTCGTCGCGGAATACTTCAGTATTGACATACGAGTTTTCCATATACTGCTTGGGCAAACGGAAGTAGCTGTAGCGAAGTCCGATAGAGTGGTCGTCATTCAATTGCCAGTTGAGTGTGAGTGTGGGTGCAAACATGATATTGGTATAGTTGCGTATGCGCGTATCCGCATTTTGATACCATTTGTTTTTGAGGTAAGTAGTCTGAGTGATAGTTTTGTCTTCGCCATATATCTGTCTTTGTCCCCATAACGTGACCCCGAAGTCGAATCCTCTTTTTCGGTAATTCATATAGAGTTTTTCATACCACTCATTGTCGTATTGATAGCTGTATCGCGTTTCGTTGTCAAGGCTGAATCCTTCTCCCTGGTTTTTTTTCATAAAGATGCGTATTACCGCCTTTACGCTTGCGGCATATTGAGCACCGGGATTCTGTATCACTTCCACTCGCTTGATCATGTCGCTGTTCAGTCGTGTGAGTTCTTTTTTGTCCTTTACCTCGCGTCCGTTGATATATACCACAGCGTCACCGCGTCCGAACACGCTTACATTTTCGCCTTCAGCTTCCACCATTGGAATTTTGTTGAGCAGGTCTATGCTGGTACCGCTATGTTCAAGTACAGACCCTTCTATGTTTGTTATCAATGCATCCCCTTTGATACGTGTCTTTGGTAGGTTGCCTTTTACCACCACTTCATTTAGCTTCAGTGTAACAGGTAGCATGTGAATTGTCCCAAGAGCGGTATTAGGTTCAATGATGTATTTCGTCTTGTAACCCACGATGCTGAATCGGAGCATCTGTTTGTCCTTGATGTTTATGCAGAAGTTACCATCCAATCCACTTGTTACTCCATTCACGAATGCCGAATCCTTGACATTCAGAACAGCTATATTTACAAATTCCATTGGTTTGTTATTCTCATCTACCACGATTCCTGTCAATGTCTGTGCATTCATTGTCATCACCGTGATATACAAAAATGCCAGTGTAATGATTCTTTTCATAATTATTCCTAATTTCAAATTATTGTTACTTTTCTAGTTGGCTGCAAAGTTATAATAGATTGAACTATCATTGATTACCCGTAACGGAAAAAACTATTATCAGTTCTTCCGTTGTAGCAGTTATATTCAGGAGAGAAGGAAAGATTCCACCTCTTTCACCCAATACCCATTACAGGATCTGGTATGTACCCGCTCACCCATAGCAGGC
>DAIRCP010000151.1:0-4232 GCA_036796635.1 Prevotella sp.
ATAAGCCTTCAGATACTCTGGTTTCTGAATGACCTGGTCTGTATAAAGTGGCACCTGATTAGCTCTTGACAAACCATTGTTTCCACCACTGCGATTGGCATAATGCTTATTGGTCTTCAACCATGTAGGAGGGCTCCATGGTGATATCCAAAAAGTCATATCCGGATTTTGTGCCTGTGCCAATTTGATAAATGGAATCAGTGACTGTTTATCACGGTCTATATTAAAATGTGCCATTGTGAAGTCACTGTCAGTCTCATCACAACTATACCAACTACGAGCATAATCGTTGGCACCCAAAGGCACACGACCTATGGTGAATCTCATATCTCCCTTCGGGGAGAACAGACGAGAAATCACATCTTGCTGTTCATCAACTTTTAGAAGATTAAGTGCATCCCAACCCAGTTCGTTGAAAGTGATGCCCCACCCCTTGAAGGTAAGTAGATCATTATTTGTATCAAGGACGATGTCTGCCTTACCTGTGGAAATATTTTTCTCAGATACAGTACTTATTTGCCAAGGATTTCCATCTGTAGTCTGAACCCAGATAGCCTGAGTCTGTGCCATCACAGGCAGGCATAAAGTAAACATGGCAACAGAGGCCATACTCATTTTAATTGTTTTTCTCATCATTTCGTTTTCTTATTTATTATTTCATTTTTAGGTTTTTGCTTAACGATTGAAATCGATGGCAAAATTACTTCTAAGCGAAAAAAGAAAGATGAAATAATGTTTCAAAAAAGAAATACAAATGTTTCAAATGCCGAAAAATAAGCATTTGAAACATTTATCAGGAAAATATTGACACTGAAAAATGGTATAGAATATTTTATTTATAAGATTTTGGCAAAGTTCCATACATTCTTTTAAAGCATTTACGGAAATATGCTACATCACTAAAACCTACTAAATAAGCTGTCTCATTTACATTCTTCCCCGCCTGAAGATATTGAGCAGCTTTCTTCAGTCGGATAGTCCGTATGAAAGTGACGGGAGTCTGACCAGTAATCATCTTCATCTTTCTATATAATGTTACACGTGCCATACCAACATCAGAACTAAGTTGTTCCACGCCGTAACCTTCATCGGAGATATGAGATTCCAATTTATCCATCACGCGTATCATTAATTCTTCATCTACAGTAGGCAGATTCAAATCATGCGGATTAAATGTCTGTTTGGGTATATTTTGTTCCACGGATGCATATTTGTTGCGCTCATCCTGCAAGCGCAAAGCCACTTCAAGTGCTGATCGCTGTCTGCGCATGGTATATTCATAATATCCCACCAGACAGATGATAAGCAGATAGCAACTCTTACTCCAGAAATTCCAATACCACGGAGAATGGACTACAATGTCCATAACATTGCTCGGGCTCCATTCGCTATTCAGCAGACTAGACTGCACCTCCAACCGATAATGACCCGACGGAAGAAACTGAAAAGACACATACCCAGCATGTCTGGAAGGAAGAAAAATCCAAGAAGCATCAGACGTGCCCTGGATAAGTCGATAACGATAATGTGTGATTCCTTTATTAGCATAATTAGGAGATGCGAATTCCAATGAAAATGACCTAGAATCATAAGGCAAATCTATACGATGTGTATGAGAAACCGCCTCGTCCAGAATTCCGTCACCAGCCTCAGACAAGTATCCCTTTACATACAGGGCTGTATATATCGGCGTAATATTCAGTATTCGCTTATGGAGTTCACGGGCAGGGAGAATGCTCAGGCCATTGACACCTCCTATAACAATTGTCCCATCGGCCATTTTTGCAGCGCAATGCGGTGAGTATTCTCCTTCCAGCAATCCGCTCTCAGCACCGAGTGACTGTATATCCACGATGGGATGGTGATAGTCGTCGATACTGATTATCTTAATTAAGGCTATCCCTTCAGACGTTGCCACACACATTTTATTTTTCCCACAGTCTATCACACTCTGGATGATATTATTAGGCAGTCCGTTCGCTTTAGAATAGAAAGTGGTCTTGTTATACTTTCTATTATATAAGGTAAGCCCTTCCAAATGTGCCAGCCATAACCAGCCTCTAGAATCAAATGTAACATCATGAAACTGTAAATCGCCACATACAATGCGTGCTTGACTATCTACATCGGCAGGAAATTCTATTTTACCTGTATGCGGATGATAAACAAAGAGCCCCCATTCCGTCGTAAAGAGGATACTTCCTGCCAGTCCCTTCGAGGCATTCGTCACCTTTCTAGTCATCCGCAATAACTTTCCATCATTTATCGGACAGACTATACTTCCGCCATCATTTTTAACTTTATTCTGAACAGCCAGCAATCCGGAAGATCTACTGACGACATAACAACCTGATGTACCGAAATCATAGACAGCATTAATGTCAGTCAACTGTCTACCAGCACCCGTCACGAAACGATGTAGCACAGGTACTGCCTGTGTGTTCTTCCATACATAAGTATATCCTGAGAGTGCAGTTATCCATATACTATTATTCACAGACTTGGTAACAGACATAAGAGGAGTAGACCCCCACTTACCGCCTATCGAAGAAAACTGCTGACGCTGCAAATCATAAATCCACAATCCAGACTTAAAAGCAACAATCAATTGATGATTCGTATAGGGAATAACAGATATCACTTCTGAATTATTGATTACCGATTGTGGTAACAATGCACCCGACAATGACCGAAACCTGACAGTATGCAAACTAGCATACAGAATGCCTTTTCTATCCTGAGCTATCCATACTCCTCCGTCACGATCAGCATAGACGATTGGCTTAATTAGTTTCTCAAATCCTTTATCTGTCTGACATTTATCCGATTGGGACAATAAGCGACAGTTTTTGTCAAAGATATAGATTTTTTCTGCAGAAGTAACCATTACTTTGTCATGTTGCATACTACACAATGTACAGATAGCATCATCAATAACCTCGCAAAAATTCAATTTTCCCCTTGGGATATCTAGCGAAGCCAACTGCGATTTACCGTTGCTAGTCCTTACACTGAATACCACACTATGTAACTGCGACACACAAGTTATCGCATGAGGAAGCTCCTTCATACCTAGAAGCTGGGGGATGGAGAATATCCTCCAGTGTTTGTATGTGTTTCTGTCTGTCACATAAATACGACCGTCAGTACTGAACAGACAGATGGAAGTATTAGTCTGTGCTGCACAAACCGCATGAAAACCATATGGAAGTTTGATACGGACAGTCTGATACTGTGCAGGCAGATAATAGAGTTCATTTTCCTTTGTGGTCAAATACACACCACCTGACATATCGAAGAACACATTATCTATCTGTTTTCTGATTCCATACTGCCTAGACAGAAATGCCTGAGGATTTGCAACAAAATGCTCTGTGGAAATATTTAGAATTTTTAGTTGGTTAGCCAATCGTATCCAGCAATTGCCATCAGCACGAGTCACCACTTGGTCACAGAATCCATTCATGCACAGTGCATCAGAAAACGGTGATTTTAATTGCGTAACATTCTCACCATCATAAATACAAATGGTACTCTCCGTCACAAACAACATTCTCCTGTCTGGGAGTTGCCCCATACTACGTACATGATTCTCTGGCAACCCTGCCTGTGTATCAATTATATGACAAGTTGCATTCAATACATCTACCGCATTCAATGGAACAACAATACACCAGAGTATTATCAGCACAGAGAACAGAATTATTTTATTCATTTCACAAATAAAAAGGGATACAGATATTTTTCATCTGTACCCCATGTATTTACATAAACTATTTTTAAATATCTGTTATTTAACTGGTGCCTTCACCTCCTTTGCGGCTTTGTCTGCCTTCTTGGCCATGCATTTGCATGCTTTCTTGTCTTTTTTGCAGCAGGCAGCATCCTTTTTGCAACCCTTCTTTGCCTTATCGAATTTACCAGGTGCGCATTTGCAATCTCCCTTTTTACAGTCTTTTGCACATGCAGCAGCCTTCTGAGGAGCAGCTGCACAGTCTTTCTTTGCACCACATGCGTTCTGTGCCTGTGCGGTAACCATAGCTGCCATCATAACGAGCATCAACATCAATTTTTTCATAATCTTGTCTTTTAAAGTTATTAATAATTAATTACGGCAGCAAATATAGATATTATTTTCTATATATTCACCATGTTTTGATGTTTTTTTATTTTTCTTGTATTTCTTACATATTTCGGTTTTTTCCATCAGAAGATGGAATGCAACAGAAACC
>DAIRCP010000152.1:0-4184 GCA_036796635.1 Prevotella sp.
CTCATTTCCGTGAAGTAGGCATGAAATTCGGCAAGCTGCTTGATGTAGTGGATTATGAATTAATATTGAAATACAAAAACGAATGAAGATGGAAGCAAAGAATATCCCTCAGACTGTTATCACAGAGATGGCAGACCTGATAGATTGTGGCATGGTATGCTATCTCAATCTGGATACTATGGAAATGAAGTATGCTCCTAACAGCCTGGATATGAGATTTACGGAGTGGAAATATGAGGATTGGCAAGAAGTGTATGATACAGTGGATGGCTGGAATAATACTGTCACGATTACAGCCCCTGAAGGTCATGAGTCATTTAAATATATGGTGCGGTTTGTTGATGAGTGCATCACAGATCGAAAACTGAAGGCATCGTTGCTGAGAGCAATTGATGGTCGTAAGCCATTTGCACATTTCAATGCGATTGTCCATAACAGCTCCTGTCGTGAAGATTGGTTCGCCTTCAAGAGGAAATGTCTTGAAGAGTATGTGCGGGATGAATTATCTTAAATGTCAAATATCAGATTCCCCTAGTCGGAAATTACGTCACTTTCCCTTTTCTTGTAGCTTAGCAACGTTGATAACCTCAGAAACGTGTGTGAAGAGAAAAATATTTAGAAAGCTGTGTTGTGCCTCATCTCTCTCTTAGTAATAACTCAATACATCAGCCCACACTTCCGACACTTACAACACCTAGCCTAGGTTTTATCGGGGTTTCAGAAGGTATGTACCCCACACCTAAGCCCACACTCAGCCTACACCTAAATAGATGTCGGCTGAAGAATGGACTTGTGAGGAAGTAGCCGGATTGCGTAATTACACAACGAAACCGTACGGTTTTATGTTGTAAATAACCCTCAATGAGCCAGCGTTTTAGCCTTCCTCGTAACATAAAACCGTACGGTATCGTATGGCAATAGACACAGAATTGTGTGAGAAAGTATGGTGTAGTAATATTATTTACAGATTTTGCGTTTTCGTCTAAAAAGTATACGATCTTATTCATTTACATACAAGGCTGTTCTGTATCAAAATCTATTTAAGTGTGGGCTGGGTGTGGGCTTAGGTGTGGGATGCATACCTTCTGAAACACCGATAAAACCTAGGCTAGGTGTTGTAAGTGTCGGAAGTGTTGGCTCATGTATAGAGTATATGGAGAAAAAATGTCAATGGCACGGCGCGAGGTTCAGAACTTGAGAAATGAATATTCTACACAATATTGAAGGATGTCTTAATATCTCAGACAAATAAAGCAGGTAAGTTAAATGCCTTCTGCATAAATCGTTATTTTCCTTATAGGTATAATTATTATAGGCAAACCGGCTGAAATAATAAATCTCATCTTTACATGTGGATTTTGTTATGCTTTTTGCGCCAATAAGAAAGATCCAATAGTTATTGTATGTTAAAATACGAAGATATTTGGATATTTTATAAATAAAATGATTATCTTTACTTAAAGTCATGATGGAATTGGTGAATTGAAATGAGTAGTTTTTTACATAGTTTTCGTATTACTGATTAAATATATAGAATAGTAACTGAAAAGAAGTTTTATAATAGATAAAGATGGAAAGTGTATTAAAAAAATCGGCATTTGTATTGATGTCCGGGTTGTTGCTGGTAGGATGTTCCAGTAATGACAATGTGTTTGATGAGGGCGCTTCTGCAGTTGCAGACAACCCCTTAGGATTTTCTGTGGCTGACAATTTCGATTGGAATACCCTCCAGAAGGTTCAAGTAACGGTGAAGACTGACGGTGATTACTCTAAGTACGGTGTCAGCCTGTATGATGAAAATCCTGCAGGTAATCCCAATGCTAATCTTTTGGCTCAGGGTACTGCCGCTACTAGCTTCTCTGCCAATGTAGAGGTAGGTAAGGGACAGAAGTATATCTACGCCCAGGAACTGACTCCCGATGGAGCCAAACTCGTGAGATGTGCAGCTTTATCCGGCACAAGTGCATCCATTGACTTTAGTGCTAAGGCAGCTGCCAAATCACAGATGCGCAAGCTCTCTTCTAAGTTGAGCGGTGTGACTTGGCCTTCAGCTCCTGCTGAAAGCGATTACAAGACTACAGTGCCTGCAGGTACACCATCATTCTCTAATTATAAGGATGACGGAACTGCAACCAGTACCGTGTATTACGTGGATAATTCAATCAAGTCTATCAGTGCAGGAAAAGCCGAAAATCTCACCTTGTATATTACGGGAAACAATGTGTCTCTCAATTATACTAATGGTAACAGTGCTTCTAAATGGACAATTTATATATTGCCTGATGCTTCACTGAATATTACGAATAGTATTGATTTTATTAACACAAAGATTTATATAGCTAAAGGAGGTAAGTTGTCAGGCGGTTCTATCAGTGCGGGTCATACAGCATCTGCCATCTATAATAATGGTACCATCAGTGCAACATCTCTGCAAACTAACAATGACGGACTGATTTACAATCAGGGCACAATCTCTGTACCTGACGGTGATGTGAGTGTTGAGAATGATGCATCAACCATCGTGAACGACGGTACCATTACTGCTAAGACAGTCAACGCAGCAGGAAGTGGTAATATTGCCAATTCCGGTGTGGTGACTGTTACGGATGCTACGAATTTGAGTAGTAATAATAATATCTGGGAAAATGAAGGTAAATGGACTACCAAGACCATGAAGCTGGATGGTGGAAGTACATATCTCATCAACAGTTGCAAACTGACAGTTACTGGAGACATGTCTATCAACTTTGGAACAGGTACATTTACCAATAATGCAGGCAGCAGCATCATCATCGATGGCAATTTAGATGTTACTAACTGCAACTTGAATCTACTTTCTAATTCAATTATCAAAGTAGCTGGCACAACAACTTTTAACGCGACTAATGTTATCACAGGTGCGGGTAATGCTTCTGCATTGCTATTACAGAAGACACTGACAAGTGGATGGAGAAGTGCCACTTTTGATGGAAATCTAGTCGTGGCATACGATGACATCACTTCGGTAAATGACCAATATAATACCTATACAATATTGAACTCACCAGCAACCATGGTGAATAGTACCGGGAATGCAGGTGTCCATATTGCAAAGAATGGTGAATGCAGCGACGGTTATAATCCGATACCTGTTATCATAGATCCATCTACCTATAGTACAGTAAGCTTTTCTCATATTTATGCCATGGAAGACAACTGGCCCGACTATGGTGATTATGACCTGAACGACATCGTAGCTAAAGTGGATGTGAAAGCTGTCTCAGAACAGACCGCAGCTCCAACATCTTCATCAGACAAGATATTCAAGAAACTCGTGATTACTCCTACCTTCATGGCTAAGGGTGCCGAGAATAATCTGGGTGCTTATCTGCAGTTTGACAAGATCAAGAGCAGTGAAGTAACTTCCAATAATGTGGAGGCTAACCAGACATACGCTGTAGTGCCTTTGGCTAAGGATCTGACCACACTGATGGGCGGAAAGTACATCAATGTAGGTGAGGCTTCCAAGAGAAGTGCTGACAATTATAAGAAAGGTACGGAGACTACTATCAACCTATCTACTGCAGTGAGCCAGGAGGATATAGAGAATGGTCTGAACTTCTTCGTCACCGTGAATGGAAACGACAAGGGACGTAAGGAAATCCACTTAGGCGGATTCCGTGCAACTGATTTGGCCGGTTCATTCACCGGCAAGTATATCTCTGGCGCCAACATCTATAAGGCAACCTCCACCAATCTCGTTTGGGGAGTATGTCTCCCTGGTGACGCAGCTTATATATGGCCTGTTGAAAAGACATCCATCAAAGATGTGAACACGTCTTTTGTAAACTGGTGTACATCCAATGGTGCTGAAGATACAAACTGGTACAACCAGCAACCAGCAAAATAATCAGTATAACTATTGATTGCGAAAAATCAATCAACAAGATATTATCAAAAGGGGGCTGCAAGTTGTATTGCACCCCCCTTTTTTTGATGAAAAGTTTGTCTTATAGCAGAAAAGGTTTACACAAAAAAGCCACATGTCACATGTCACAAATGTAAAAAGTGGTATTGCAAATAGAGTTTCGTGTTCCTGCTAAACGAAAACTGAATACCAGTTGGGCAGGATGCATTAAGATATCAGCGACACATTCATTGTAATCCATTTCTCAAAGAAGGGATCTTCTATCTCATACGCCTCT
>DAIRCP010000153.1:0-4118 GCA_036796635.1 Prevotella sp.
CTAAAAATATTTATGATGAGAAAATCCAATTTAAAAGGGATATTGCTAAGCACGCTACTCATGATAAGTATGACTATCAATGCTGGTACGGATAAAATTATCCGTATCAGCACTGTCAATACTGATCTGATTTTGTGCGTGGCTTCCAACGGGAGGCTTTATCAGGCATATTACGGCGAACGACTCAAGAACAACACCGACCTGGACAACTTCCAATGGAACGTGCCCCATCCTTCTTCCGACGGTTCTGTTTCAACACGTGGATGGGAAGTGTACGGTACCTCAGGTAATGAGGATTATTTCGAACCCGCCCTGGCCGTAACTCACAATGACGGAAACCGCACCACCTATCTGTATTATTTGAGCCATGAACAGAAATCTGTGGCTGGAGGTACGGAGACCATCATCCGACTGAAGGATAATAAGTATCCCGTGAACGTAACACTGCACTATATAGCATACGACAAAGAAAACGTAATTAAAACCTGGAGTGAGATATCACATCAGGAGAATAAACCTGTCACGGTCTGGCGATATGCATCCACAATGCTCTATTTCAATGCGGAAAAGTATTTCCTGACTGAATATCACAGTGACTGGGCTAAGGAAGGTCAACCCGCCACCCAACAGTTACAGTTCGGTACCAAGAGTATTGAGACAAAACTGGGTACCAGAGCTGCCATGCATGCTGAGCCGTTCTTTGAGTTAGGTATCGATGAACCTACCCGAGAGAATGAGGGTGAAGCGATGCTCGGTACTCTCGGATGGACAGGTAACTTCAAACTGCTTTTTGAGATAGACAATGCCGGAAATCTTCGCGTCATACCCGGTATCAATCCTTATGCATCCGATTATCTTCTGTCTAAGAATGAGGTGTTCACCACTCCGGAGTTTATCTTCTCCCGTTCGGCTCATGGTACGGGCGAGGCAAGCCGTAACATGCAGAACTGGGCACGGCAATATCAGCTGAAAGATGGTATGGGCGACCGTATGTCCTTACTCAACAACTGGGAAAACACTTACTTCGACTTCGACCAGAATAAACTGGCATCACTGATGAAAGACGGTAAAGAATTAGGTGTGGATCTCTTCTTGCTCGATGACGGATGGTTTGGTAACAAATATCCTAGAAAGGATGACCATGCCGGACTGGGTGACTGGCAGGAAACACGCGCAAAACTACCCGGCGGAATACCTGCCCTGGTAAATGCCGCCAAAGATGCGGGTGTGAAATTCGGCATCTGGATTGAACCGGAGATGGTTAATCCAAAGAGTGAACTCTTTGAGAAGCATCCGGACTGGGCCATCCGCCTGCCTAACAGGGATACCTATTACTACCGCAACCAACTAGTGCTCGACTTGTCCAATCCAAAGGTGCAAGACCATGTGTACGGTGTGATTGATAATATTATGAAGAGCAATCCCGATGTAGCCTACTTCAAGTGGGACTGCAACAGCCCCATCACCAATATCTATTCACCTTATCTCGGCACCAAACAAGGCAATCTCTACATCGACTATGTAAGAGGGCTATACAAAGTGATGCGCCGCCTGAAGCAAAACTATCCAAACCTGCCGGTGATGCTCTGTTCGGGAGGTGGAGGCCGATGTGACTATGAAGCACTGAAATACTTCACAGAATTCTGGTGTTCGGACGATACCGACCCTTACGAGCGTCTGTATATTCAATATTCCCTCTCTAAGTTTTTCCCTGCCAAAGCAATGTGCGCACATGTCACGGACTGGAACCGAAGCACAAGCGTCAAGTTCCGTACGGATGTGGCATCTATGTGTAAACTAGGTTTCGATATTGACCTGAAGAAACTTTCCAAAGACGAGTTTTCCTTTGTGCAACAGGCTGTAAAGAACTGGAATACACTCAAACCAGTGATTCTCGAGGGCAGTCAGTACAGACTGATATCCCCTTACGAGAGCAATCATGCCGCATTCAATTATGTCAGCAAAGACAAGTCCACTGCCGTGCTCTTTGTCTATGACCTTCACCCGCGTTTCAGTGCCCGTCTGCCAATGGTCAAGATGAATGGACTGGACAGTTCCAAGAAATACAGTATAGAAGAAATCAACTTGATGCCCGGTCAGACATCCAACCTAGACACCCACGCCACCTATAGCGGTGACTATCTGATGAAAGTTGGTCTCGATGTACTGAGCAACAATCAGGCACAAAGCCGCGTGATTAAAATCACGGCAATGTAAAAAACACACATATAATAAAGGTCCTGTTTGGTTTTCTATCAGGATACAAGCAGGACCTATTTATAAAGCCACTCGGAGACTGGGATTACCTGAATAATACATCCAGCTTTTTCCATGAACATCTCATCATTAAGGGTAAGAAGCAGGAGATATCTGTATCAGTCTGTTCGCTTCCATAACTCATTGTCTTTCTGGTGGAAAAGATAGCAAAACTTCGATAAAACAACAAAATAATTGGTCACAAACTTCGATAAAACTGTTAAAATGACGTTGTGAACTTCGATAAGTATGTTGATTTATCCTTGCAGGCAATCTGTGATTACCCTTCTTTTGACCTTTTTTCTTATCCTATATTGTTTCTCTGATTTCATCTGAATCAAGAGTAATACGAAATAGAAGGAGAATGATGGAATCAATAAATCTTTGCATGAAAATATTTTTTTTCTTGCAAATCTCAGATAAAAGGTATATCTTTGCAACATGAATCAGTTCTAGTTCATCCTAAATATGAAAAGATATCCGATAAGCATCTCATCATTCAAGGAAATCATAGAGGGCAATTATATTTATGTCGACAAGACTGCTTTGGTCTATGATTTGACCCAAGAATACAAATATGTGTTTTTGAGCCGACCGCGCAGATTTGGGAAGACACTACTTACATCCACTCTCGAATCTTATTTCTTAGGTGAGAAAAGTCTATTTGAAGGACTGAATATAGATTATCAGGAAAAGGCATGGAATAAATATCCAGTCCTGCACTTCGACTTTAGTTCGGCAACATACGAGGATGGACAACAATTACAAAGGGAACTGAATCTGAAATTACTACAGTATGAGGAGATTTACGGTAAAGGAGAAGGGGAAATAGATGCCAATCAGCGTCTGATGGGCATTATCAAGCGAGCCAGACAGAAAGCCAATGCTCCTGTGGTGGTTCTTATTGATGAATATGACAAGCCACTCCTTGACGTCATGGCAGATAATGAAAAACTCAAAGCCATTCGTTTAGTCATGCGGAATTTCTATTCACCGCTGAAATCCTGCAATGATGACCTGCGATTTATCTTCATTACGGGTATCACTAAATTCTCTCAACTCAGTATCTTCTCAGAACTCAACAATTTACAGAATATCAGCATGACTCCTAAATTTGCCACTATATGCGGTATCACAAAAGAGGAAATGCTGGCTGAACTGAAAGATGGCATCAAAGAAATGGCCAAGGAGGAACATATCTCAGAAGAAGAGTGCATGGAGAATCTGAGAAATAACTATGACGGATACCATTTTTCCAAAAACTCTCCAGACATCTTCAATCCTTTCAGTCTCCTGCAGGCATTACAGAATCAGAATACAGATCCTTATTGGTTCACATCTGCTACTCCCACTTTCCTCATCCAGCAGATGAAGAAGTTCGGGGTAAGTCCATTGAGTTTAGGCAGACAGCGCGCTTGGGCCTCATCTTTTGATGCCCCGACTGAGGATATGAACAGCATTACTCCCCTGCTCTATCAGAGCGGCTATCTCACCATTAAGGACTTCGACAGGACGACTCAGGTTTACACGCTCGATATCCCCAACAAAGAAGTGCGTGAAGGACTGATGAACAGTCTTTTGCCGTATGTAGTGGGTGATGACCTACAGATACCAGCTCAACTTCTTGTCTCTGATATGTACACAGCTTTCCTCAAGGATGATTTTGACAAGGTCATGCAACTCTTAAAATCATATCTGAGCACCGTGCCACAGACCGATAACATTTGTAAAGACTACGAAGGTCATTACCAGTCATTATTATTTGTCATTTTCAGTTTGTTATGCCGCTATGTCCAGATTGAAGTCCGCACACCACGTGGCAGGGCAGATGTAGTCTTGGAATCGCCAAAATATATCTATAT
>DAIRCP010000154.1:0-4099 GCA_036796635.1 Prevotella sp.
TGAAAAAAATTATTAATCCCAAAAAATCTCTCGTTTTATGCCGAAAAAATATAAAATCAAACTAGCAGGACATTATTAATATCTTGTTCCTTTTCGCAATAATGACATTTGATTATTCCCTGTTCTTTGTTTACAATATGAAACAGAGTTGGCATGGGTTCGTTATTGGTTATACATTTAGGATTATTGCATTTTACAATACCTTTGAGCGTGTCAGGGGTTATGACAGTTTTCTTCTCTACTACCTCGTAATCGTGGATAATATTTAACACCACATTAGGCGCAACCACACTGAGTCTGGATATTTCTTCGTCAGAAAAGAACTTGTCTTCTATTTTGATAATTCCTTTTTTCCCAAGTTTCTTGGAACGGAGATTATAACCAATGGTTACAGGTGTAGTCATCTTGTCCAGTTGTAAGAGATTGGCTACTTGAAAGGTTTTCTCTGACGGTATGTGATCTATCACCGTGCCATTCTTGATGGCAGCTACTAACATTTCTTCTTTTGTCATTGTCTGGGTCTTTAAATAATTGTTTGGTCGTTCTTTACTTCTTCAAGACTTATTCCTAATACATCGCAGAATATGGCCTCACGTGCGAACAGTCCGTTGCCGGCCTGCTGAATATAATATGCATGTGGATTTTCGTCTACGTCATACGCGATTTCGTTAACCCTAGGTAGTGGGTGCAGAATCTTCATATTCGGTTTTGCTGTAGACAGCATGTCCGCTTTCAGAATATATACGTTCTTCACTCTCTCATATTCCATTAAGTCGCTGAATCGCTCTTTTTGTACACGAGTCATATACAGAATGTCTGCATCTGCTATTGTCTTTTCATTAAATGCCGTATGTTCAACATATTTGATATCATGCTCTTTGCAGTAGAGTTTGTATTCGTTTGGCATCGCAAGTTCTTTCGGTGCTACGAAATGAAAAGTCGGATTGAAATGGCGCATGGCCATGATTAGTGAATGTACTGTACGTCCATATTTTAAATCACCAACCAGATAGATATTCAGGTTTTCCAGCGTCCCCTGTGTTTTGTAGATGGAGTAGAGGTCAAGCATGCATTGTGAGGGATGCTGGTGGGCGCCGTCGCCTGCGTTGACTATAGGAATAGGAGCAACTTCACTCGCGTATTGAGCGGCACCTTCAATGTAGTGGCGCATAACAATGACATCGGCATAATTGGAAACCATTAGAATCGTATCTTTCAGAGTCTCGCCTTTTGTGCCACTTGTTACTTTCGGATCAGCAAAGCCGATGACTCTTGCTCCAAGACGCTGAGCAGCAGTCTCAAAACTCAGTCTGGTGCGAGTTGAAGGTTCAAAGAATAAGGTAGCTACGACCTTACCCTTTAATAATTCCCTGTTGGGGTGCTTTTCAAATTCCTGTGCCATCTCAATCAGATACTGTATCTTCTCTTTCGTGAGGTCGGCAATCGTTACAAAATTATGTTTCTCCATCGTGATGATTAATATAAATTGTGGCAAAGATAGTGCTTTTTTTTGAATTTTAGTTATTGTATATGCTATTTTTTTGAGTAAGTTGCTATTTTTACGAAAAAATATCTACCTTTGCAATATGAGAAAGACTATTGTACATTTTCTTTGGTCCTTGCTCGCTGTACTTGTAATTAGCGGAGCTTTAGGCTTTTGGGCTATCTTTGAAGGATGGATTGGCTATATGCCTCCTATTGAGGATCTTCAGAACCCAATCAGTAGATTTGCTACGCAGATTTATTCTGCTGATGGGAAAATTATGGGCACATGGAATTATAATCGGGAAAATCGTATCATCGTGGACTATTCCCAATTGGCTCCTGCTCTTGTACAGGCTCTGGTCGCTACTGAGGATGCCCGCTTCTATCAACATTCCGGCATCGACTTCTATGCACTTGGCCGCGCTGTGGTGAAAAGGGGAATCATGGGGCAAAAAAGTGCTGGTGGCGGTTCTACAATTACCCAGCAATTGGCTAAACAACTATATTCCACTACAGCTCATAGTGTGATGGAACGTGTCCTCCAGAAACCGATAGAGTGGGTCATCGCTGTAAAATTGGAGCGTAACTATACCAAGGATGAGATTATTGCTATGTACCTTAACTATTTTGATTTCCTCCATAATGCCGTCGGAATCAAAACAGCTGCTGACACCTATTTTAATAAGGAACCTAAAAATCTCACGGTAACAGAATCGGCAACTTTGGTGGGATTATGCAAAAATCCGTCTTATTTTAATCCTGTGCGAAATCCAGAGCGTTGTATTGCCCGAAGAAATGTCGTGATGATGCAGATGGTTAAAGCAGGATACCTTTCTGAAGTTGATTATAATAGGTATAGTCAGCAACCTTTGGGGCTTAATTTCCATATTGCTGATCATAAAGATGGTATCGCTACCTATTTCCGTGAGTTCCTTCGTCATTATATGATGGCTCAGAAACCGGAGAGAAGCGATTATCCGGATTGGAATTATGCTAAATTCTATCAGGATTCGGTGAATTGGGTGTCTGACCCTTTATATGGATGGTGCAATAAAAATAAAAAGAAGGATGGAGAACCTTATAATATTTATACGGATGGTCTGAAGGTTTATACCTCTATAGATTCCAGAATGCAGGAATATGCAGAGGATGCGCTCCGTGACCATGTCGTGAAGTTCCTTCAGCCAGCTTTCAATCGGGAAAATAGGGACAAACCGAATGCTCCATATACTGGCGATCTCTCTCATGAACAGTACATGTCCATATTGATGCGTTCTGTTAAACAATGTGAACGCTACCGTGCTTTGAAAAGTATGGGCGCTACTGAAGAGGAAATACAAAAGTCGTTCCGTACACCAGTGGAGATGTCTGTATTTACTTATCATGGTGAGATTGATACTGTAATGACACCATTGGATTCCATCAAATATTATAAATCATTCCTTCGTTGTGGATTTATGAGTATGGATCCTCATAACGGTAATGTGAAAGCTTATGTGGGTGGACTGGATTTTGCACATTTCAATTATGATATGTGTATGGACGGTCGTCGCCAAGTAGGTTCAACTATAAAACCTTTCTTATATTCCTTGGCGATGGAGAATGGCATGTCGCCCTGTGATAAGGCGCCGAATGTCCAGCGCACATATATGGTGGCCGGTCAGCCTTGGACTCCAAGAAATGCTAATCATTCCCGTTATGGCCAGATGGTGACCTTGAAATGGGGATTGGCTCAATCCAACAACTGGATATCTGCCTATCTCATGAGTAAACTGAATCCACAGGCGTTTGTTACGCTGTTGCGAGGGTTCGGAATTAAGAATCCCAACATCCACCCTTCTATGTCTCTATGTCTGGGACCTTGTGATATTTCAGTCGGTGAGATGGTTAGTGCATATACAGCTTTCGTGAATCATGGAATTCGTGTGTCTCCTATGTTTGTTACTAAGATAGTGGATAATGAAGGCAATGTGGTAGCTCAGTTCCAACCGAGGATGAATGAGGTCATTAGTTCTGAGAGTGCCAATAAAATGCTCTATATGTTGAAAGGTGTTATTGATGGCGGCACAGGTGGTCGCCTGAGATACAAGTTTAATATGAAAGGTGATCTTGCAGGCAAAACAGGTACAACCAATAGAAATAGTGATGCATGGTTTATGGGCCTGACGCCAACTCTTGTTACTGGTGTATGGGTAGGAGGAGATGATAGAGATATACATTTTGATTCTATGCAGATGGGACAGGGCGCAACTATGGCGTTGCCTATATTTGCCTATTTTATGAGGTATATATATGGTGATCCCCGTTTGGGATATAATGAAAATGCTGTCTTTGATTTGCCTGATGCGTTTAATCCTTGCTCCATTGACGATACTCCTGATGATGGATCAAGCATAGAAGAAGTGTACGAATGACATTAAAGTATGCTGGAAATCTTCATTTTTTGTTATGAAACAAGAAAAACTTTCATTATTTTAAAAATAATCGGGGAAAAGGTTTGGAGTTTCGAAATAAAGTTGTACCTTTGCATCCGCTTTCGAGAATGAAACACTTCTCCCAAGCAAAAGAAAGAGTTCTTTGAAAGATTTAACATAAACAGATAATAGTAGTACAA
>DAIRCP010000155.1:0-4063 GCA_036796635.1 Prevotella sp.
GTACAATTGGCATATAAATGTGGTTGTTTGACTTGTAGAAATTAAAAGTGGCCTCCAAGTCATACGGACCATCACCTGCGATGGATCCTCTGAAATTTATTTTCTTGCATAACGCAGGTTCTTTCTCCTCCAGATAGCGTTGTACTGCCAATGTTACGGCTCCACCTTGAGAAAATCCCATATTGTATGTTTTATAGTTATCAACCAATTTAATGTATTCTTTTGCAGTTGCGTCTGTGTTAATATAGTCAAGTGCCACTTTGACGAATTCCACCTGATGACGCGACGTTGTCTCTTCATCCAAATAAGGATGAGGTTTTGTACTGGATTCTCCATATCCCTCATAATCAGCTGAAATGACGACCCCAGGATAGGTATATGCCGCCATCTCAAGATTGGTACCGTTTTGGGATGGACATTGATTATTAGCCGTAATCGTATAATGATTTTCGATAATTACATTATCCACTTGATTTACAGGTTGCCAAAAAAGCATTTTTCGCCATGTCTGGTAAGTAACCAGGCCCGAAAGTACGATGTCGTTACCGGCATGGTCTTTGGTCGTGTAATTTAGCACAACCTGTCTGTAAGTCGTTACAAGGCTTGAGTTGGCACCCAGGGAATCTGCCATGTGTTTGCAAAGGTTCGAATCTCTCTCAAGAAAGGCCTGACGCAGTGAATCTCTCTGGTTTTGTTCTTCTTCTGTTTCAGAGTTATTTCCTGGATCGGCAAACACTTTGTTGGCAAACTCTTCGGCAGTATATTCACGGACTGCCTGAACTTTATAATTGGGCGTTGAAGTGTTTATACTGTCTGTCCCGGTACTTGAACTGCCTGTGTCATCGTCACTGTTACATGAACTCAATGTGGTCATTCCTATCAAAGGAATGAGCAATAAAAGTTTCCATAATTTTTTATTCATAATTATCTGTTTTATAACGCATTGCATCCATAAATCGTGCGCAATTATGAACTTTTGCGTTAGTTGTGTAGTTATTTTGATCTGGGAAAGGCACCTCTTGACCGAATGTGATTGCAGTCAAGCATTCCCCTTTGTTATTAATTTATTTTTGTTCTTTTACGAAAAACTCCCGTGGGTTGGACCGGTATAAGTTGTCAAACAGCGATGCATTGTAGATGCGTACATGAGAGCCTAGTGTGTGTTTCACGAGATAGGTGTATAGGTCGCGGTAGGTGATTTCCGGATTCTGACGGATGCTGCTTACTAGATTGCTGCTGAATCTGTCGCACATCCATACCCCCAGTTCATTGCTGTAGTTGTCGGCAAAAGATGACTCTTTTTCATTGGCGGATGAAATAGCGAGTACTCCCGGCACCCCTTGCACAACATCGACCACACTGCCGGAGAAACATGGCTCCACGCACATCAGCATTTTTCGGAATTTTCCTCCCGAGTAAAGTTCGTCCACCGTATTTTTCATTAAGTTGTTTGTAAAGGCATTGGTTGAACTGAGCCATCGGAAATCCTTTTCATCGCCGTGGCCGCTCCAGTAGAAAAATATGTTGGTATTCTTATTCGTATGCAACACCACGGGAAGGTGACTGCTTTGGTTTCCCAACAGAATATTGCTGATGTCCAGTGCTGATAACGTATCGGTGCAATAGTCGATATTGACGTTTTGGTAAAGGTTATCACCATCGGTAGAAGTTCGTATCACTCCTGGGTGCTTGTTCCTTTTGTTGTTCGCAATGTCATTGGCGAGTGCGAGGATGATATGGTCATCATCGTAGCCGTTCTTTTTCAAGAGTTGGTACATATTTAATACATCTGCCTGGTGACGATAGTTTCCCCACTCTTTAGACCCACAGATAAGCACAGCCACCTGATTTTCTATCTCTCCGTATTGCACGTCGGCATTTTCATCAGCGATGGTCTGCATCTCTTTTGCCTGCCAGTTCCATGATGCCAAGTTTGCTGCTACTCGATTCGAACCTGTGCTGGTGGTAAAGTCAAGCGTAATAATCTTTCCTTGATAGACCATCCAGTGCACGTATGTACTGCTTAGTACGCTGGTGAAGGCTTCACTGTCAAACTTGATGTTTCCAGATGCGCCTCTTAACTTTAATAATAAGTGGGAATTTTTCACTAAATACAAATATAGCTGCATGCCTACTTCGTTCCAAGCGTTGAACACCATAGCCTGACCATTTTCAGTCATATCTACAATGGCATTGTTTAGGTCACTCGTTCCAGTTACGATAAGATAATTAGCGGCAAGACCTGTCAGCATCAGGGCATCATAAAACTGAGCTATGTTGGCTTTCGGAGTCTCTCCAAATTTTGTTTCGTATGAAATCTGAAATCCGGTTGTCGGATCGGCATACATAGCTACGCCTTCAGCCCCTTCAACTACACTTCCAGCTTCAAGAATCTCGTCTCCAAGTGCACCGTCACTGAATAGCAGGCGGGGGGCATTATCTCCCATTTTTACCCGTGCCTTCATTATCTGTACAGCTTCTGAGGGGGAGTTGACTGCGCAGACCACATAGTCCGCACCGGAATGGAGTGTATTCTGAATAAGATTGCTCAGTTCTGTACTATCCTTGAATTGCACATTGTCCTTTACCTCTAGTCCCAGTTCTGTAGCCTGGAATGGCATCCATTCATAGAAAGTCTTACCGTAGATATTGTCGTCTGAAATGATACTTATACTTTTACCGCCCTGTGAGGAAACCTTGCCTAAAATGGCTTCACTCTGTGAAATGTCAGTTTCTGTCAGTGACCACAGAAATGGTTTCTTGATGTCACCCGTAGATGAGCAGGAGTAACGTCGTATCAAATCTTCGGATGATGCCACCGGAGCAATGAGGGGCTTTCGTCTTGATGCGCAATAGGACGCTATGATATTTACATTTGACGAGTAAAAGGGACCGACAATAGCCAAGATATCCTCCCTGTCGGCTAATTCTTTGCCAAGTTCGTTCATGTCTTCCGTCATTTCGTCATGCCATTCAAATTCCAGCTTTACACCCACAGAGTCTTGCGCCTGTGCCTGATAGAAATTGTCGGTAAACCATTGTGCTGTATTTTTCAGACTTTCGGCTTCTTTCTTATTTTCGGTGAGAGGACAGATAATGGCCACTTTGTATGTCACCCAACTTGTTTTAACAACAGGACTGTCTAGTCCTTCATCTTTACATGACACGCAGAATATTACAAGGATGCATAAAATCATCATTGTCTTTAGTGCTGATATATTATTTTTGTTTAGCCTCATATTCTTTTTCTTTTTGTATTGCAGTCTGGTGAATGCTTTCCAGTTTCGCTTTCAGTTTGGATTGATAACTGTCGCTGATAGTCACCTCGGTATACCCCTCTTCCAATCCCAATGTCTGTTGGTGGGGGATTCCTTCGTCAGAAAGCCATTGCCCAATGCAGTGCATTATCACCTTGTCCATTCGTTTCAGACAAGAAAAAGGTACACGTTTTGAGTAATTCGACATATCAGCATCCATTCCTACGGTATAAAAGGAGTTGGGATGTTCTCTGTTATACCTTAAAAGTCCTTGCTCACTTCCTCCACAAAGTGGTACTACCATATCATAGACAGAATCTACTTGATACGACACCTTATAAAGTGAGTCAGCCATGGAGAAGCCCTCGACACCTGTCCCCAAGTAGAAAGTAGCCAGATTTTTATTACCCACAGAATGTAGACCGTCAGTAAATCCATTGATTCCGTCAACAAGTGATGTCATCGTGCTGTTGGCCGAATATATGGCTATATTATTCACATCGTCCATGCTTTGAGCTAAATATCCCGCCTCGTAGAGTGCTCCATATAAGGGCAAATCTACAGTATGGACATATCCTGCAATTTCGCGTGCATCCAGAACGAGTATTTGGTTGTTGGACTGATTCGGAAATAATTCAGGATGGCTTCTAATGCTATCTGCATAAGTTGCATCAGTTATACACAGTTTATTTGTAGCTGAATCTGCATCTATACTATTGTAACGCAGGTATAGTGTCCCCTCTTCTATGGTAGCCGGTTCCCAAAGCAATACCCCGATACCATATTGGGCTGCTGCCTCTTCAACT
>DAIRCP010000156.1:0-4044 GCA_036796635.1 Prevotella sp.
AAAATAAGGCTACCATATCAACTTTTATCCACGGACTTTTGCAGATGACCCAATATTTGCCTTGTTTTGCAGTGTGCGGATTGCAACTTCATTGAGGCTTTCTTGACCATCGTCCACGACCACCGTTATCGGGGTCTGAGCGTGACTGCTACTACAGATAATGAGTAGCGTCACAACTAAAAAATATCTTATTTTCATTATTCTCCGATATAAAAGTTAACTTTTCCCAAACCAACTGTTGTATAGTGGCTCTTGATGTTATGGCTTTCGAGCATTGTGCTGACCTTTCTGGCGACATCTTCTGTCTTTTGTTTACGTTCTCTACCTCTGACATTTGCGAATAGAGGAATGTAGATACTGGAATAATTGAGGAAGTTACTGCCGCCTCTAACTCTTTCCAGTCCGTTACCATCTACAGATAAATCGTACAGGCAGTCATCAATCACTTCCTTTAGTAAATTGTTGCCGACTTTACTATCCATGGTTAAGCCAGCTCCATTTGTCACTTTGAAATTGATGGCTACTTGACGACCATTTTTTACCATATTGGTGTAATAGGCTAAGACCTTTTCCAAAAATGCATCCATTTTTCCGAAAATAGCCTCTCTTACTAATATGGCCGGGGCCGCATTTGTTGATGGCTCGCCGACACCAGTGATTGGAGCGAATTTATTAGCTGTATAGGCATCTGTTCCAGTAATTGTATATTGTACCTGTCGTTGAGGCCCGTTTTTTATGAGGTCAAAGTGTACTTTAACAATAATGTCAGCTTCAGAACGGCGGACTATTGCTTCGTCTGCGCTTTCTTCAGTACCATTAGCTGCGTCCAGTGCACGATCGGCTTTGTAATTGTCGATAGCTGTCATCAGATCTATAATAACGATACGGTCATTGCGGTCTGTAATGAGTTCGGCAATCTGCGTCAATACTGGATGTAATGCTGCATCTTCTGTAAGTGCACGCTCATAGTCTGGCTTGGTCTCCACAATGCCTTGATTGTTAAAGTTTATGGTATAACCATGTTGCTTGCAATAGATATCGTCAGGTACAATCATGACAGTTGGGGGTGACATTGCTTTTTGTGCTGAACAGAATAATACGCTCAGTAGAAATATCCATAAAATAGAATATCTTTTCATACGTTAAATATT
The DNA here is from genome assembly GCA_036796635.1 of Prevotella sp. Lineage (GTDB taxonomy): Bacteria > Bacteroidota > Bacteroidia > Bacteroidales > Bacteroidaceae > Prevotella. The sequence goes on from DAIRCP010000156.1 coordinate 1,152, forward strand.
TACGAATTATTAATTACTGTTTACTTTACTATGATGTGGTCGCTTTCAAATCGTTTTCTGAGAGATGCTCTGTCCACGTTCACGTGTATGACATATAAGGTAAGTCCATCTCCTTTTCCTTTGATAGTACCAGCATTGGAATTCTTAGCTAACTGCACATACTTACGATATTCGCCTCCAGTTGCAAAGAAAATATGGAAATAATCTTCATATTTTCGTTCTGCATTTGCTTCAACTATAATTGGACGGGCATTGCAGTCTCCCCCTGTAATGCTTTCAAATGTTACAGCGTGTACTGCCATCTTCAGTGCCTTTTCTATGGCATCACTTCGGTTGACTCCTTTGCTATAAACCTTTAACTGCTGTGTTCCGTCAAAGTCAATACCTAGACATTCTATTTCATGTTGTCCCCAGACAGCAGTACTTGTAACTTGTTTGGTTGAAGTGCATGAAACAAGACCTGTGAATGACAAAATTAGCAGATATTTAAAAAGATTCTTTTTCATCGTTTTTCGTTTCTTTAAAATTCATATCCTAAATGTAGTTCCGCACAATGCATGATGCTCTTGTGGTCGGAGATGCGTTTGACATCCCTATAGGCATACCCCACACTGACTGTGAATGCAGAACGGCTTTCTCCGAAGCGCATTCCGATACTGGGTGAGAAGAAAAAACCGTCACCGACAGCACTTCCCACTTTAATATCCCAATAAGGTGCAGAGCTAGTTAGAATATCCGGCAGAAAATTACCTCTTGCACATGCATAAAGAGGTAGCGTGAGACTGATGTCGCTTTCGCGGATATGACTGTTCAGTACCCACCAGTTACAGCCTATGCCCACACCGAGTTTAAGGTATTCGTTCAGTCGATAGCCATTGCTGAATGATGCTCCTATATAAGGGGAGTTGTGCTGATTCATCATGGCTGTGCTTCCGGCAGAAAATTCCGCTGTACACCAATAGCCACTCTTTTGGTGTGACAATTCTGGTACGAGGGCTTTTTTGGTGGGGCGTTCTGGCATTCGGATGCTATCCGTTTGTGCCGTACTCCATGTACAGCCTAATACTAAAAGGCAAACTAACAATAAGTTTCTCATAATTCTGTGATTTAGTAATTACCATAAAGAAGAGAAACCTTTTACGATTCCGCTATCTTCCAAATACTTCAGCAGTGATTCTTTATGAACCATCAATGTTGCAGAAACTAAGTAGTCCTTTCTTTTTTCTTTGACACAGCGATAACTACTGTCGATGAGTGATACATAGCGTTCATATTCTTTGTTTCCGAAGAACGTCTTAAAGAAATCTGCCTTAGTCTGTTCCACAGATGGATCTTTGATGAGCGCTTTATGGTCCATGCCATCCCCGTCATTGCCGGCTACACCTTTGAAAATGACACCATGTATTGCACAATATTTAAGCATGTCGCGCGCACCGTCAGTCTTTGTCATGACCAGGCTGACCATGACTAAGTAATTGCCATCTTTACCTGTCCCTGCATTAACAATGTCGTAGGATGGTTGCTGCGCCCAAATGAAGATGGGACATAGCAAGGCATACAGCCCAATAATTATTGTTTTCATTTTCATATTGACTATTGTATTTAATTTTATCGAGTCTTTCCTATCAGGAATACATATCCAAAAGAAAAATGTAAATAATCCAGTCCGAACGTACGCGTGGATATATAACTGTTATTATCTAAGGCATATTTCTTACCTGTTACACCTGGTGACATGAAATAACTAGCCTTTAATTCTAGAGCAAGATGTCTGGATACATGAAAGAAGATACCAACGGTAGGTCGGAGGAAAAAAGAATTCTCTGCCGGTTGTTCCAGACCGTCGTCATGCAACCATCCATGGTTACTACCACAATAAATGTTATTGTCATTATCAAATATGCTATTATCTCCATTTGTATCTATTCCTCTCATTCCGAAATCTAAAGAGACAAATGGAGAGATTTTATTGTCGTTTAATAGATATGTAGCTCGTGCAAAATATAAATTAAAGTCAAACTCTCTTTTATATCCCCAGACATCAGACACATAGCCATTTTCTGATGGAGTTAATAGCTGAATGTCTTTACTGCTGTTGTCAACATTATAATGTTGAACTCCGTAGCCAATACCGATGCTTAGTTTGGAATTTACTTTCAATGAAGCAACAATGTCGGTTCCGTAATTATTGGTGAATCCACCTCCCTCAATTGCTAATTGGAATATTGGTGGTCTAGTGTATTCACGAATCTCATAACCATTGTTGCGCTTTACAGCTTTTGCCCCCTGTACAATACGAAATTGGGATGGCGTAATACTATTTATATCGCTAACTTCATCTAATCGAATGTTCTTGTTATCCCATACTTTAATAGCTTTTACCATTCCCTTTGGCTTGTATTTTACCATCTTCTTGCCTAATACAGGTTCAACCACTTCGTATTTTTTACCGTAAGAAACCTCTTCTTTTGAACCGATATAGGCAGCAATGTTGTTGTCATCCTTTACCGTATAGGTAGAGCGTGGCTTAAACTCAGGAAACATCTTTGCTAGATTAGTAATTCCTCTGTCAATTGTTATGGCACATACCATTCTGATTACCTGATTCATATCGTTCTGGCTCTTAAAAACGGTCTTTCCACTTTTTGCCTTATAATGCCCTAGATAACTTAATTCAAAACTCTTTTTGTCATTGTCGAATGCGGCAATCCGGCTTGGTATTTCTTCCTGTGGAGTATCTTTGTCCACCCAATACTGACCGAATATTTTCTGTGTAAGATTGTCGTTCCATTTCAAACGGAATAAGTGTGCTTTCATTTTTACGGCGAAACCACCAAGGTCAGCTGTTACAGCTGCACCGCCCGCTGCTACCAAAGAACCTGCCTGTCCCCAT
>DAIRCP010000157.1:0-4026 GCA_036796635.1 Prevotella sp.
AAGACGGGTGATCCCCGCTGGATTGTGACAGAATAAGGCATACTTTTCTAATAATGTAATAACTAAATGGTGGTAAAAATTAGGTAAATATAACTTTTACCATGATGTGCGTATCAAAGGAAATGATTACCTTTGATGCGCACTTTTGATAAATGATTAGAAGCTTACAAACAAATTAAAAAATCAATAGACAATATGAAACCTATGATTTCCTCTTTCCTCTTTTCGTGTATGCTGTTTTGTATGCCTTTCACATCTATGGCTGAAATCCATGTCGGCCATATAATGACGGAGTATGCGGAGACTCCGCTAGGTATTGATGTCCGGCAACCACGGTTCAGTTGGCAGATCAGTGCCTCTGATGAACGGGGAGTGGTGCAGCAGTCATACCAAATCAGTGTACGGAACGAAGCAGGACAAGAAGTCTGGAACTCCGGTCGCATTGCCGATAGTCGTTCACTGAACATCACTTACGCAGGGAAATCACTTGCATCCTGTACACGCTATCAATATACCGTCAACGTATGGACTAATAAGGGGTATGCAACGTCATCCTCTTGGTTTGAGACAGGACTGATGTCCGACCGGGAGGACAGCCCAGCTTGGGACGGCGCCCAATGGATTGGAGGCAATCAGGATTCACATACTTTCTATAGTCAGTATTTCCCCGTTTTCCGCCTGTGTTGCAGGCTGCAACTGGACAAGAAGTCAAAATCTACCCATGCATCTTTTATCTATGGAGCCAATGACTTACGCCTCATGGATGCCGACAAGAATATCCTGGGCGTAAAGAATGCACCAAATCAATCGTATATCAAGGTTGAGCTCAATATCAGTGACGCTGCTCATATCAGTATCTACCGTTCAGGATATACCAAGAAGGATATAGCCACTCAGCCACATGTCACTTTTGCCATTCCTGCCGCATTATTGATGGGTAACAAACGTTATGCATCCCATGAAATCATGCTTTCCTCTGTGGTAGGTGCCACCGAGATAGCAATGGATGGAGTGATCTTGGGGAAAACGACGCTGAATCCGATGGGTAATAATGGTGATTTTATCGCCTTCCCCGTGGTGGGCGATATAGGATTCAGTACGGATCCAGGTCAGGAAGCCCATTTTGAAGAACTGAGCGTACGCAATTATCGTTCCCCTTATGCTGTTTTGAGCAAATCATTTCCCTGTACCCTGACAGGTGAAACGAAGATTTTTACTCCACAAGAGACTGGTACAACCATGCTTCGCACTCATTTCGCAAGTAATCGCAACATCAGTAAAGCACGATTGTATACCTCTGCATTAGGTACTTACGATATCAGCATCAATGGTAAAAGAATCAGTGATGATTATCTGAACCCCGGACTTACTCAATATAACAAGACGCTTTTCTATCAGACGTATGATGTAACACCATTTCTGATGCAAGGCGACAATCAGCTTATCGCCCAACTCAATGAAGGATGGTTCAGCGGTTGGTTGAGTTATGATGCCTCCAACTGGAACTATTTCGGTGACCGACAGGCCTTGATAGCCAAATTAGACATTACTTACACAGATGGTACACACCAAACTGTGATAACCCATCCGCAGCAGTGGCAGTTTAGCACACAGGGGCCGGTGAAATACGCCAGTATATTCCAGGGAGAGGTGTATGATGCACGCCAGTCTAATACGGAAGCATCAGCATGGCTTCCTGCACAGGAAGTGATAATAGATAGTATCAAGACCAAAGGAGAGCAGTCTGCACCATTAGGTTCTAATGGCGTATGGCCCGCCACTGATGACTGGAGTCATCATCGACTGATCGCTCAGTTGGGGAAACCTGTGCGACCCTTTACTACCCTTACAGCCCGGAAAATGGATGAAGTCCGTCCGGGAGTGTATGTCTATGACATGCAGCAGAATATGCCTGGCATACCAAGTATCACGTTTCATAACCTTCGTCCCGGTCAACGTGTGCTCATCCGATTGGCAGAGGTACGCTATCCAGACCTCCCTGCCTATCAAGGTAATACTGGAATGATTATGATGGAGAATATCCGTGCTGCCATGGCACAGGACATCTATATTGCCAAGGGCGGTACAGAGGAAACCTATCAACCCCGTTACACATATCATGGATTCCAGTTTGTGGAAATTACAGGCATAGACAGTCCTGTGCCCGTAAATGATGTGAAAGGGGTGGTGCTAAGCACCATTGATCAGTTTACTGCCGATTACACGACCAGTGACAGCACACTGAACCGTTTCTTTGAAAATGTGAAATGGTCATCCTTAGCCAATGTATTCTCCGTACCCACCGACTGCCCGCAGCGCAATGAACGGATGGGGTGGAGCGGCGACCTGAGTGTATTCTCGCCCACCATGTCATATATGTTTAATGGTGCACAGTTTCTGCGCCGACATCTGCAGGCATTGCGAGACACCCAGTTACCACAGGGCGAATTTCCACCGATTGCACCCATCGGAGGAGGATTCGGCGGACCGCTCTGGCAGAGCGTTGGCATCGTCATGCCCTGGCAGAGTTATCTGCAATATCAAGATATGGATGCCCTCCGCGAGCATTATCCAGCTATGAAATCCTATATGGAGATGGTCAACCATCAGTATATTGATGTAGAGAAACATTACTATAAAGGCACCAGTACTTGGAGTGATCTGGGCGACTGGCTGGGTTTTGAGAATAATAAGAATGACAACACCCTGATATTCGACTGTTACTATGCCTATGAACTGGAATTGATGACTCGGATGGCAAAGGCACTGGGTAATACGACTGATGCACAACTATGGGAACAGCGGAGGACAGAACGCATTCAGTTTATCAATGCACATAACTTTGATTCCACAGGAATGACCATCGGCAACGGACTGGGAACACTTAGTCAAAGTTGGACGGGTAATATCGGCACATTCCCCAAAGGAAAGAAGATTGACACACAGACATCGTATGCTGTAGCTTTGGCACTCGGAATCGTAGCACCGGAGCAGGAGGCGAACGTCGTGAAGCATCTGGTAAATACAGTGACGCGTGAAAACACGGGAGATGACGGCAAGACCTATCCTTCCTATTCACTGATGACCGGTTTCGTAGGTACACCATGGATCTCATTGGCACTAGGTGACCACGGTCATGAAGCAGAAGCTTATCAGATGTTGCTGAATCATGACTATCCATCCTGGTTATATCCCGTGGACCAAGGTGCAACCACGATATGGGAAAGACTCAATTCGATGACGAAGACAGATGGCTTCGGTGGTAACAATCACATGAATTCCTTCAATCATTATGCCTTCGGCAGCGTCACCAACTGGTTGATGCAACGCTCATTGGGCATTGCCCGTGATGTAGAGTCGCCGGGATTCAAGCATTTCATCCTTTGTCCACAGGTGGACCCGGCAGGGAAGCTCACTTCCGTCCATGGTTATTATGATTCTATGTACGGCAGAATAGAGAGCAGTTGGCAGCAGCAGGCTGGCAAAACGCATTATCATTTTGTGATACCTGCCAATACCACAGCCACGCTCATTCTCCCAGGCATGAAGAAGCGAGAATTGAAATCCGGCAGCTATGATTTCTGATATGCGCATTATTCTGACATGAATAAAGTTACAATTTGCCCACAATAATGTGGGCAAATTTGTATTTAACAGATTGATATGTAGTAATTTAACATAAAATTAGGCTGTAACACTCTGTGAGAACTTTTCTCGATAATATTTGCGTTGTCAAATATTTCTTATTAACTTTGCTCCGTCTATGAAGAGTCAGAATAATAATTACTATATAATAAAAAATCATTCATGCCACATGAGAAAGATTAGCATCATCATTTTCTTCATCGTCAATATACTGTCTGCAAATGCATCAGAAATAAAACTATATGGAAACATCTCTGACACTAAAGGTGCAGGACTGCCTTATGTCAATGTGAAAGCTGAAGTCATGGGAACTGACCGAGTTGGCCTTTGGATAGTAAAATAATTCTGATTATCTTTGCTTCATCAACAGACGATACATAA
>DAIRCP010000158.1:0-3980 GCA_036796635.1 Prevotella sp.
AAAATAATATGTTTATGAAGATTATCTCTTCTATCATGGCACTGCTCTGTGCCCATAAAATGTGTTTCTGATAGGTGTACAGGTGGTGGTGCAGAACGGTAATGACCTGAATATGGTGAGGAGATATGCTGGAGGTGAAATGATTAATTTGGTGTGATATTCACATTCAGGTAATCTTTCAGGGCATCCACGTAACTCTCGAAGGCTTTACGCCCTTTGGGAGTTATCTGGCAGAGGGTGCGCGTTTTCTTTCCCTCCAGAATGCGCTGCGTGGTGATGTAACCGGCTGCAGAGAGCTTATCCAGTTGGACGCTGAGGTTGCCGGCTGTGGATTCTGTCTTTGTGCGCAGATACACGAAGTCGGCTTCATCTACTGACATGAGTATCGACATGACGCCAAGACGGAGCTGGGAGTGAAGTAGCGGGTCTAGTTCTTTCAGCATGATGCTTTCTCTCTGTTAAGTATGTGGCCAGGGATGACCATCATAAAGACGAACGACAGACTGAAGATAAGGTGCCAAGGGGAAAGGGGCAGTGTGTCGGTATAGATGGCTGCGAGCATATATAGACCTATGCCTATGCCGACAAAGGGACACATCGCTACCAGTGGCTTTCGTACGATGACACCAGTGATGGACGTGCCGATGCCTACATAGATGGCTGACAGGGGCATGAGCAGATTGGTGATGGCGAAATTGCCGGTGGTGAAACAAAGGGCGAGGAACACAACGGTGGTGACGATGAACATGACGCCGATGATATACCATACCTGTTCTATTACCTTTGTAATATATGTTTTGACGGTGGGGCGCTTGCCACGATGGATGACGGACATGAATATCCAGAAGGCAAACATGAGAAGCCACAGCAGGCCGCTATTGTCCCATTCTGTGAATAAGTATATCAACTGGATGGCAATGCCCAAGGCAACGGTGAAGTAACCCCAATAGAGAAAGGAGTTGCCACGACCTATCTCAATATACGCTTTAGTTGACTGAATCATCTCGGAGATAAGCGCCAGGCTTTCTTCCTCATTCATTTTCTTTTCTTCCATAATACTGTTTCCTTTGTGTGCAAAATTAATTAAACTTATGATAAAACTCATCGAAATGAGTCATTTTTTTACTCATGAGATGGATAAAACTTTATTTTCTGCCGTTTTTCTCATGTGTGCATACAATTATTTGGCAGGTTGATTCATGCGACTGCGCTCATCTGCCGAACTGTTTTCCACCCGTTGTATCTGCCGTTTTTTGCCAGAACTGAAATTGTAAGTGAGTGACAGGGTGAATACTCTACCATCACTGCCAAGTCGGGATTCTGACTGCATGAGGTATTCACTGAGCTGACTCTGATATCTGTTCGGTTCGTCCAACAGATTGTCTATGCCTGCGGTAAGGAGTATCTTCTTGTGGCAGAAACTCTTTTTGACTTTCAGCAGCAACAGATTGGCGGTTGCAATGGAACTGTTGCCTGAATAGAGGCGGTTGTGCATGTTGTATGTGAGTTCCATGGCATAGTCACGGGGCAGGGTTATACCGGCAGTGCAGTTGACAAACACGAGGTTGTGATTGCTGTAGGCATCGCCGGATTCCTTTTGGATGCACTGTCGTACGGCTGTGAGACTGGTGGTGATGTTGAGCAGTCGGCCTATCTGAATGGGAGCACTGAGATTCACAAACCAATGGTTTTCATGCTGATGGTTTTCGTACATGATATAGGATACATTCCTGTCGGTAGGGTCTTGTAGGGCAAATTCCCGGATTAGGTCGGTATGCAGCTGGCATCCTATGGTGAGTGTGTACCGATAGTCGCGTATCAAGGTGGTACTCAGTTTGTGGATATAGGTGGGGCGCAGGTCGGGGTTGCCTATCTGGTAGGAGTATTGTGACAGTTGGATGCGGTTGGGGTTGAGGGCATCAAATGCTGGGCGCTCTATCTGTCGGGCGTATTGCATTGAAATCATCCATTGTTTCATCTCGTCGAATGCGTAGCAGATGGAGAGGTGAGGGTAGAGGTTCAGATAATTCCAGTGAATATCGGATTTACTGTTTTTCGTCTGCGTATATTCTGCCCTGAGTCCGGCGGAGAGTTGCCAATGTGAGATGGCTGTCTGGTATTCCGCGTAAGCTGCAGATATATATTCGTGATATTTGGTAAGTGACTCATAAATAGATGAGTTACGCATTTGCGTTGCAGTGAATTTGATACCTGTCTGCAGGGATGAACCTGAAGTGGTAACATGTGTGTACGACAGGTTGGCGGAGGCAATGTCGTAATCGGATGAGAGACGGTCTATGTAAGCGGTGTCTCGGTTGGTCCATAGCCAACGGGTGAGATAGTGGTTGTTGTTGGTGGATTCCTTTCTGGCATAGTCTGCCAGTATCTTGAAGTTGGAACCGTTATGGTCCAGCAGTTTCCTGTAGTTCAAGGTGGCAGAATACATATTGAAATTTATGATTTGAAGGTAATCGGCTATGCTGCTGTAGATGTTATCTTCAACTGAAGGACTGCCTATGGTGAGTGTGGTATTGCTGAGCGTACCCAGGCGGGTGTGCTGATGGAAATAGCCTGCTTCTGCGCCAATCGTGGCAGTAGAGTCGATGGTATAAAATGCACCGGCACTGACCTGGACGTTGACTGCAGGGGAACTGATGTGGGTATCGCTGACAAAGTCATCGGCGGAACTGGAGTACTGGCGGGTGCTGGAGGTTGTACCTTTATCCTTGGGAGTAAACGAACCGGAACCGAAAGAGTACATATCCCATCTGCCCTGATGCAGACTGAATGAGGCGGATGGCTGCATGCCAAAGGTCCTGTCGGAAAACAGGCTCTTCAGCGTCATGTTGCCCTGGCAGTCATTTGTTGTCCTGTGTCTCAGTCTGATTCTGATGATGCCCCCTTTGGCATTTGCATCGTCAGCAGCGCTGGCCATCTCCTGTACTTCGATGCGGTCTATGTCTTTGGCATTCAGACTGCGGAGATATGTCAGGAGATTGTCGCCCGTAAGACGGATTTCTCTGTCGTTTACAAACAGTTTGGTGCCTCCCTCTCCGTGGATGGTGAGGTCTTTGTCGCTGATGACCACATGGGGAGCCTGCCTGAGCAGTTCTTCACCGTTTTTGTTATCGTCAGCAGCTACGCGCATGATGATTTTATCAGCCTTGCTGAGCCATTTGCGTGAGTTGATCACCACCTCTCTTAATTGTATGGGAGTGCGATTGAGCAGTTTGGTGGTGTCCTGTTCCGTCTGTGCGTGACAGGTAAGGGTCTGCAGCAGGAGGCAGAGCCAGAGGGATATGTTCGGGAATAGTTTCATTATTCAGCTTTAGGAGGGTAGAACAACTTGAGGGTGATGGTCTGCGTGTCATGGTCTGCATCCACATGAATCTGTGCATTCTTGATGGCGAAGCCTTCCGTCGGGATGCCTTTTTCATCCTTGTCTATCTGGAAGTTGCCGTTTTCATCATGGAACACGGATATCTTGTAGTCACCCGTCTGCACATGGGGAAATATGAAACTGCATGTGTCTTTGATGGCCGTCTTCATATTCTGCAGCGGTTGACTTTGCGGGTCAGACTGCATCATGATGAGTACTTTACCGTCGTTGTTTCGGATGCCGGAGACGATTACTTTCACTGTTTGTGCCTGGATGCATCCGAATGTCGTGATGGCAAGGAAGGCTGTTAAAATGAATTTTTTCATTGTTGTTTTTTTAAATGATTATACATCTTTATATTAAGTCCATCTGACTTGTTTTTTTGGGTTATAAAACGGTTTATAAAATAAACCTAAAAGGATAAAAAAGAAAGCGTACTTGACGCTTCATTATCGAATGACGGTGCAAATATAAAGCAGTTTATAATATAAACCAAATATTTTAGAAACAAATGTTACTTTGTTAATGAGATTTAACAATGCTAGGAAGATATTTACCTAAAAGCAACAAGAAATCATTGGATTATTACTTAAAATAGGGT
>DAIRCP010000159.1:0-3931 GCA_036796635.1 Prevotella sp.
AAACGAAGTTGTCCTTGCCTACGCCCAGTTGCTGAAGCTTTGATGCCAATATATCAGAGCGACGGTCCAGTTCACCGTAGCTGATACTGCTGTTCTCATCCACTACCGCTATGGAATCTGGACGCTGTGCCACCTGATGGCGGAACACATCCACGAAGGTCTCTTCACGGTTATAATCCAATGACTCACCTTCCGACAAGGACTGTAGATCCATTCTGTCTGCTGCTCCTATCAGAGAAACTTCTTTTACCAGAGATACTTCTGCTGACTCTTCTGCGGCTGTCTTCAGCATAGAAGCCAATATCTCCATGTCCTTCCGGGAATACAGAGACCTGTCATATTCCAAAGATACACTGTAACCATCTTTTTCAGACGGATAGCAAATCACATTCAGCGGAAACTTTACGGTATCCAGTTGCAGGCCTGACACACTCGTATCATGATCAAAAGAAGCATTTTCAAACAGTCCACCCTGATACACATACATGATTTCTGAACGCAAATGATGGCGCTCCACCATCTGAGTGAATGGATAGAAGTCCAATGACTGCGTCTTCCGGAACTGGTTCTGCATCTCATCTGTCAACTCGACGACGGTCTCTTTACTTTCCTTTTCAGCATCCATCACACTGACAACCGGCAGCGTCTTGACAAACATACCAACGGCATTTGACAGTCGACTGTCCGTACGGCCGTTGTTGATGGAAAGTATCTGGATATTATTCTCCCTCGTCACTCGGTGGAGTACCTGAAGCAGAACGGTGAGGAAATAACTGTTCTCCGTCAGGCCATGCTCACGGCAGAAACTTCGGATGGCTGAACCATCTATTTCTGTCTGCACAGTGCCTGAACCTGAAGCATTGCCTTCCACATCCTGCGAATGTGGGTAGGAAAGGGATTCCACACCATCCAGTAGTTGGTCGAAATAACTTTCCGCGTCCTCGTATGTCTTGCCCTGCATGAGCTGCTGCTCATCCAGTGAATGGTCATAAGAACTGTAAGTCTCTGTTTGAAGCTGTTCACCTCTGTATGCCTTCTGCAGGTCTGACATGAATATCGCAGTTGAAAGGCCATCGAATATCGTATGATGGAAATCGGTGAACAAGTAAACGGACGATGGGGTCTGATAGACTTCTATCCTATACAGTCTGTCCGCAAGCAGATTAAACGGACGTATCCGCTGCTGGAAGAAGGTCGAATCAGGTTCCGTATCGAGGACATGCAGTTCCACGGCTGCAGGCTCCTCATCATTTCGTCGCTGGACTACATCGCCGTCCTTCATCGCGAATCTCGTCTTCAGATAGGGATGGGCATCCACTACTCTGATTAATGCATCACGTAGCTGTTCCGCATCCATATCAGGCAGCTTCTCTGCGGACGGAATATTATATTGTGTCGTATCACGATGGAGTTCCCAGTCAATGTATCCACCGCGCTGGTTTTCTGTGATGGGATAGTATTCCCGCTTCTCCCACACATGCTCAGCCGCACTGTCAATCTCCTTCGCTACTGCTGCCAGCTGCCGAAGTGTCGGTGTGGCTAGAATATCCTTGGTCTCCACAACCAGGTTCAACTGCTGACGGATAGCCACGCTCAGACGCATCGCCAACAAAGAACTCAGTCCCACCTTAATCAGGTTGGTGGTCACGCCGAACTGGTCATGTCCCAGCAATCTAGCTGCCACATCAAACATTTGCTGCTCCAGTTCCGTTTCAGGCGCTACTATCTCTTCTGCCTTCAGTTCTGGTACAGGCAGTGCCTTATGGTCTATCTTACCGTTTGGTGTCATCGGCATCGCATCCATGCGTATAAATGCATCAGGTACCATATATTCCGTCAGCGATTTTGCCAGGTGTGCCTGCAGGTCATCCTCGTTTATCTCGACTTCACTTACATAATAAAGACACAGATGCTGCGTGCCGTTGATTTCCTTCACCTCCGCAGCAACTGACTTGATGGCATCGCTGTATGTCATGGCACGGGATTCTATCTCGCCCATCTCGATTCGGAAACCACGCAACTTCACCTGGTTGTCAATTCTACCTAAGTACTCCAACTCACCCTCTTCGTTCCATTGGGCTAAGTCACCTGTATGATACATCGTCTTTCCCTGAATGAATGGACAGAACGTGAATGCCTTCTCTGTCAGGTCTTCACGCTTCCAGTAGCCACAGGCCATCTGAGTGCCCATCAGGCACAGTTCACCTGCTACGCCCTGCGGCAGCAGATTGCCATATTTGTCCACAATAAAGGCAGACTGATTATACTACGGTTTACCGATAGGGATATTCTTATACTGACGACCATGCTCTATCTCATAATATGTGGCATCCACGGTAAACTCCGTAGGACCATAAGCATTAATCAAGCGGATGCCGCAGTCCGGGTTGACTGTCATCTTTTCACCACCCATAACGAGATACTCCACTGGAAGGTCATAATTCTGAATGAGTATCTGACCTATCTGAGTACTATAACTGCCTCCCGTGATGCCATTGTCACAGATATATTTATAAAGTAAGTCGATGTCCATACGGACTTCCTCCGGTACAAGGTATACGGTACCGCCCACGGTCAATGCCGGATAAAGGTCCTCTACCGATGCATCGAATGAGTAAGAACTGTGACAGCTGATGCGGCTTGATGCGTTTAAATGCCATTCTTTCGCAATAAACCGCACAAAACTGGCTTTCGCACGATGCGGAATCATCACACCCTTCGGCTTGCCCGTGGAACCTGATGTGTATATCATATAAGCCAATCCATCGGGGGTGGACAAATTAACGGGAGAAATATGCTCTCTCTGCTCTCTGGATAATAGGTCATCCATGAACAGCGTATGGCTTGTGCTATGACTTACACCGCTCAAATCCTTTTCTTCGTAGATTCCATGTTCCGTTATCAGCACTTTGCTCTCAGAATCTTCAAGCATGTACTGCAGACGGTCTATTGGATATTTGTAATCAAGCGGTACATAAGCCGCACCTGCCTTCTCTATACCTATCGCTGCTGCCAGGAATGTGCTGTGACAGCCTGTCATGATACTGACAAACTCATTACGTGCTATGCCGAATGAAACAAGACGGGAGGCTATCATATCGGAGCGGCGGTCCAGTTCTCTATAGCTGATGCTGCCATTCTCATCCACTACCGCTATGGCCTCAGGACGCTGTGCCACCTGATGAAGGAACATATCCACGAAGGTCTCATGGATATCGTAATCTAAAGTCGGACCAGATGAAATACTTAATATATGCTGTATCTCCTTGCTGCTGACCACACTGATATCCTGCATGACTGATTCTGGATTCTTCATCATGTTTTCTGCACATGACTTCACAGCACTGGCAAAGGTACGAAGTTTTTCTTGTGTATATAAAGCATCACTGGCATTCACACGAATCTCATATTCTTCTTCACTGGAATAGATGACGCACGCCAAGTCTTCATCGGTCTTTCCTTTCGTTAACTGTACTAAATGAAAGCTAGTACCATCTAATTCTATACTTTCCAAAACATCAGCCCCCTGAAATCCGAAAGATACTGTTGGCATCAGTTTCAGGTCATTGCAGAAATGCGTGAAAGGATAACTGCCATAACGAATCGTGGACATCAGTTCACGGCGGAAACCCTTGATGAAATCTGTCACCTTCTCTTGCGGGTCTACATCTACACACACTGGCACTGACTTGACAAACATTCCATAAGCATTTCTCAGACGCTTGTCCGTTCTTCCATGGTTTATGGTATGATAGGCCACTTTACGCTCCCGTGAAAATACAGACAGGACATGGCTGAAGGCTGCCATCAACAAAAGATTGGACGAGGTACCGTTTGCGGCACACCAACCATCCAGTTCTGCTCTGCTGATGAATAAGGATTCCTGTATGTCGTTACCCCATCTGTCGACAGCATCCGTACAAAGACTTGT
>DAIRCP010000160.1:0-3904 GCA_036796635.1 Prevotella sp.
ACAGTACCAATGATTTCCATGAACGCCAGAAATTTTCTATTCGTGGAGAATAAAATATAGAAACATTTGAAACAAAAATTATCATATATAATCCTGTCGGTCGGAATCATGATGGTTCCGATCAGACTTCTTGCGATGTTACCTGCATCGGAAGATTCTGTTTTTTTGCGAGATTTTACGTATGTCAGTACAGCAGATCCTTGGTTGACTAGTGAAAATGCAGCAGCTTTATCGCGTTTTACTTCACGCAATATATCCAATGCCCAAGTCTGTTTGGAATATGGCGACGGAGGTTTTGTAGACTATTATCAGTCTCATCGTACATTCAGTGTAAGTATGTCTGTTGAATCGTTTTATCGGTTGAATAGAAAAACAGTAGTCTATGGAAGTATGAGTTATGATAATTTTTCAGGAAAAGACATGGCAGGTTCTGTATTTATTGACCCTTCGCATAAACCGTTCGATATTGTTGAGGATTCACTCACAAATATGGGTACCAAACATCTTGATACCTATAAACTGACAGGGGGGATGGGTATAGATATTTATCATGGTATATCCTTGGGTGCACGAATAGACTATACCACCGCCAACTATGCAAAGTATAAGGACCTGAGACATAAAAACAGCATGATGGACTTCATCATGACTACAGGATTATATCTGCCCATAACCAAGTATGTATTTATAGGTATGTATTATAAATACCGTAGAAATACGGAAAGTCTGGATTTCAGTACTTATGGGAAAACTGAGAAAAAATACATGTCACTCATTTGTTATGGCAGTTTTACAGGTCAATTGGAACAATTTGGTGCTACTGGTTATACAGGTAGTAATTATGAAATGCCTCTGTTGGATGAATATCATGGGGGTGGTATCCAGACTGAATGGAAAATAGCTGCACACCTGTCATGGTATAATAGTTTCAGCATGTCAGAAAGAAATGGATATTATGGACGGAAATCAGCCTATACGATTACCTATAGTAAACATGATTCACGGTTATATGATTACCAATCACGATTTACGCTTACTTACCCACAGAGTCAACATCAATTGGAACTAAGTATAAAAAGTGAAAATCTTGAGAATAAAGAAAATTCATATAGTGAAATTATCAATAGTTCGGGTGCAACTACTTATCAGTATTATGAAGCATTGAAACGAGCCAATAGATTATGGACTGATGCGATAATAGCCTATACTGCTTATGTCGGTATTGTGAATGAAATGCCTGTCTGGACTGTAAGTACAGTCACGAACATGTCGCGTCGTCGTCAGACCGCATACCTGTATCCATATTACCGTCGTCAGAATCTCTATAATCAGGAATACAGTATGGATATCAGTCATAATATGATAGCTTCACGTGGCATACTAAGTTTATCCGTTGGTGGTTCATACAAGAATGGCAGTGGAGAACCGTATGAGGACGGCACATATACATCTCCTTCTGATAAGCAGTCTGCCCCTCCTTCTATGGATACGTATTTATATAGGGAATATGAATATCTTACAGCTTCCCAATATTCGTTACGTGCAGCCGTTGGATATACATTTCATATACCACACACAAGTATGGATACTTATTTGAAGTGCAATGTTATTTACCGCAAAGCCAATAGTACAAACGAGTATCTGTTGGGACGTGAGCATACAGTATTGCGAATGACTCTAGGATGTGTATTTTGACATAGAATATATTCAAAAAGATGGAAGTCCATTTCCTACAAGTATTAAGAGTAAGATAAAATTAAACGACAATTGCAAAAATGAAAAAACAATTATGGAGCCTGTTGCTGATTACATTATTGACAATGGGCACTTCTGCGCAGAATCTGATGCAGGATAATAGCTTTCGCACAGGTAAGTTGAAAAACGGACTCACCTATTATATCAGACAAAATGATAAAGATAAGGGACTAGCCGATTTCTATATTGCCCAGCGAGTAGGCAGTATATTAGAAGAGCCGCGTCAGCGTGGACTGGCGCATTTTTTGGAACACATGGCTTTTAATGGGACAAAAAACTTCCCCGGTGACGGTAAAAAGCTGGGTATCGTACCTTGGTGCGAAACAATTGGTGTAAAGTTTGGTGCCAATCTCAATGCTTACACGAGTGTAGATCAGACCGTATATAATATTGCTTTAGTACCAGTGAGACGCGAATCTATCATAGACTCTACATTATTGATACTACATGATTGGAGCCACTATTTATTGCTTTCAGATAAAGAGATAGACAAGGAAAGGGGAGTGATTCATGAAGAATGGCGTACACGTAGAGCTGGTATGGCCACACAAAGAATGATGGAACGTATACTTCCTACAGTATATAAGGGAACAAAATATGAAGATTGTCTACCAATCGGATCTATGGATATAGTAGATCATTTTCCTTATCAGGACCTGCGTGACTATTATAAAAAATGGTATCGTCCTGATCTTCAGGCCATCATTGTTATAGGCGATATAGATGTAAACCAGATTGAACATAAGATACAGACGCTTTTTGGAAAAATAGAAATGCCAAAGAAAGTTGCGGGGCGAACCTATTATCCTGTAAGCGACAATGATGGGATGATTATAGCTGTAGATAAGGATACTGAACAGCCTATCATACTGGCAAACTTATATATGAAACAGGATGCTACTCCTGATCAGGATAAAAATACGGTGCAGTATAAGAGGAATGAGTATATGGAAACAATGGTAAGATATATGCTTAACGGTCGATTTCAGGAAATGCAACACAGTGATAAACCGGCATGTCTAAACATTACTGCCCGTACTGGAGAGTTTCTTGTATCTCGTACAAAAGATGCCTTTTCGGTATCATTTGGTTGTAGGCAAGAGAATATAAAAGGTTCTTTTGATGCTGCTTTGGCAGAGACAGAGCGAGCACGCCAGCATGGGTTCACGCGTGGAGAACTGGAGCGTGCCAAATCATTCTGTCTGTCTGTTGCTGAAAGACAGTTTGCTGAGCGAAATGATCGTCATAACAGTTATTTTGTTAAAGAGGCACTACAGAATTTTACAGAAAGTGAACCACTTATCACCACTGATGAAAATTTGGAATTAACTAAAAGATTCAATACAGAGATTACACTTGAGGATATCAATGCCTTTACTAAAACACTTATCACAGACAAGAATCAGGTATTGGTGTTATATGCTCCTGATAAGGCTGGATTAGTTATTCCTACCAAGGCTGAATTGCAGCAATTTGTGACAGATGCACAATCCAGAACTTATGAACCATATCATGAGAAAGTAATATCAAGTAATCTGATTTCCAAACTACCTCAGTCTGGAAAGATAGTAAAAGAGATGGCTGAAGATAAATTCGGATTCAAAACGCTGATATTGAGTAACGGGGTGAAAGTATATTTAAAACCTACTGATTTCGCAAAGGATCAAGTGTCTATGCAGTTTTTCTCAGAAGGAGGAACTTCATTGTATCCTGACAGGGACGTGCCTAATTTTTCCTTTATAGGTAGTGCTGTCACAAAGGCGGGCGTAGGAGATTTTGATGAGATAACACTCAAAAAAATGTTGGCTGGTAAGATAGTAAGAATCAGTCCTTCAGTTGATAATGAGACACAATCCATCAACGGCACATCATCTGCAAAGGACCTCAAGACATTGTTTCAACTTACTTATCTGTACTTTACGTCTCCCCGTAAAGATACAACGGCTTTCAATGGTGAAATCAATCGGATGCGGTCGTTCTACACAAACCGTGAAGCTAATCCACAAGTCTCATACAATGATACGACTTTAAACTTGCTCTATGGTAATAGTCCACGGGTACAACCAGTAAACCGAAATACGCTTGATCTTGTAAACTATAACCGCATATTTGAAATATACAAAGAGCGATTCAGCGATGCATCCAATTT
>DAIRCP010000161.1:0-3746 GCA_036796635.1 Prevotella sp.
GAATGTGAAGTATGTCACTTCTGCCGGCAGTACCCCTGCCACTTTCGCCCCCGCCGCTACTGGACAGGGCATCTTCTTCCAGGATGCCAATGAGACCGTTACGTTCTCTGCCTATTATCCTTATGTGGCATCTGCTGATGCAAAGACATTGCCGGGTACTGACGGAGTGATAACTGGTGTAGATACGCAGGATCAGACCACCCAGGCCAAGCAGGAAGCGTGCGATTACCTTTTTGCCAGTGGTGCAACAGCCTCAAAGAGTGCTCCCACCGTATCTTTCAGTGGTGATTATAATCTGTTTAAGCACAAGATGGCTCGCCTACAGCTGAAAATCAAGACTTCCACGGACGATGGATTTACAGCCGCTCAGGTAACTACCGGTACTTACAAGCTCAGTGGACTGGTACATACCGGCACATTCAATGTAACGGATGGAGTTGCTACAGCCACAGGCAGCGCCGTAAATGATTGGAATATCACAGGCAATCTCTATACCGATGCCGACAATGTCCGTACTTACACCATGATACTCTATCCGCAGTCACTGATGCTGCCATTGACTTTCGCTGCTACGATAGATGGTCAGACCTTTACCAACAATACCAATATCTTTGCACACAGTCAAGCCGTAGCTACCTTTGACGTTCAGTCAGGCAATTCCTACACTTACACCATCACCGTGAAGAAGACGGGTATCGTCATCAGCGGCTGCACCATCCAGAACTGGAATCCAGTTGACAATATCAATGGTGACGCTACCATGTAGCCGATACCAGATACGCATCATATATATACATAAATTTTAAAAAACAAAGATTATGAATAAATATATCATTTTATCCGCCGTAGTTGCTATGGCTTTGGCATCCTGCTCCACTGCAGACGAAAGTACCACAACCTCAAATCCTGAAAAGGTAGCCATCAGTCTTACGAGTAATGTGCTCGGAGTAAATACACGCTCGGCAAGCACGAATTTGCAAGCTACACAGATAGCCGCTAATAATCCTGTGGGAATCTATATCTACGATAATGGTCAGACAGCAAAAGATGCAGCAGGATATGGCTATGAGAACTACCTGTATACTCCTGATGGCAATGGCGCTTTAACTCTGGCAACAAGCCCAACTCAGGCAACACCATATTACTCAACTTTCGGCTCTGTAGATATTTATGGCTATGCACCAAGATTAACCGACATTATTACAGGATTTACCACGCCACAAACTTTTTTTGTTCAGGCAGATCAGACTACTGAAGCTAATTACATAGCAAGTGATTTGATTTATGGTAATACCTTAGATAAGAGTAATGCATTTAGCCCACGAAATATTACATTCTCTCATAAGTTATGCAAGATTAATATTACACTTATTGCAGATGGTACTTATGGATTTCAGGCAGCAGACCTCAGTAAAGCTCAAGTGACACTATTTTCTAATATTATGGATGGAACAATAAATTTATCCACAGGTGAATTTATCCCAAGAGCAGCAAGTAGTAATCCTAGTGTGATAAATGTATTTAATGTTGCAGATAATAATAACGCTACGAGTGTAAGTGGAAGTGCAATTATCATTCCGCAGACAATCCCCAAGGATTATATTTTTATAGGAATAGGATTATCTAATGAAGATCAATGGTCTTATTATGTACCTGATGCTATTACATTTCAGGCTGGCTATCAATATAATTACACAATAACCATGAAGAATTTTGGTATTAGCGTAAAATCTTCAATTACTCCTTGGAATACGACTAATGTCTCTGGCGATGCATTTCAGTATGATTAATTCTTGCTTGCGATTTTTTTTAAAGAAATAGTAATAAGAAAAAACGAATGAAACGGATAAACACAATGATAAGATGCCTTGTCGCAATGCCTGCTTTGGTGGTGGCACTGCTTACGTCATGTACATCAGAAGAAGTGGTGAACTCACAACCCGGTGGAAATCCGTTGGAACTGAAGGCAGAGATGTACAGCGGGTATGCTACCCGCAGTACATCTGCCTCTACCGATGCCTGGACGAAGGGCGACATCGTGACAGTGTCGGATGCAGGAACTCAGTGTCAGTACAAGATAACGGATGCCACATCAGGTACACTGAGTGCTGTGTCAACTCAAATATATTGGGGAACCAGCCAGACATCCAAAGCGCTGACAGCCTGGTCGTATGGCGGCGGCGCATACAATGCAGCCCTGCCCACATCGTGGGGCGTTTCCACCGACCAAAGTACGGCAGGTAATTTGCAGGCAAACGATTTCCTGTATGCCTCGGTTACTGCCATGCCAAATACTACCACATCACTTCCTTTCGCCCACAAATTGGCAAAGATACTGATCAAAATGACGAGTTCCAACACCACTCTCACTTCATCCAACACGACATTCTCTGATGTTGTCGTCAAGGCAGCAAACGTGAGTACCTTTGATGGCTCATCATGGTCAGCTCCTACGGGAGACCCCGTATCCATCACCCCGCTCCACGATACGGCAGACGGCAGTCTCGCCACCTATACCGCACTGGTGCTGCCGCAGACGATGAGTGGCAAAGAGCTGTTTCGCTTCACTGCCACTGTAGATGGCATCACGAGTACTTATGCCTATACCACCCCAGCCACAACCATATTTGCCCCAGGCACCCAGTATATATTCAATATCAATTTTGCGCTGGACAATGTTTCCGTCACCGCTGTCACTGCTACAGACTGGACGACCACTGACGGTGGAACAATCACGGGTAACGTCACACAGGTACAGGAAATATTGGGCACATGGTCACAGGATGATGACGGGGCGATAACGGTAGGAGGAGATAAGTGAGATGTCAGTAAGAAAAGTTCGATTAACAATGGATAATATGAAGAAAACAAGAATAGCCAAGTGGATGTCAATCATCACAATAGTTGTGCTGCTGTGCGGATGTTCATCTGAAGATACGATTACCAGAGAATCATCCACAACTCAATTGATGCCGGTCAATGTCAATGCGCATGGATTTGCCCTAAGCGACAGTGCTGTGACAAGGGCAACAGAGATGGGGGTGACAACAACCTTCACCAAAGATGACGCTATAGGTATCTATATTACTGATGGCACAAATGTGAAATTCCCCAATCTCCTATATACGTTTGATGGTACCCATTGGACCAATAGCATTTATGGCACCGCTGTGCCTTATATTGATGGCGGCAAATACTTTGCTTATTATCCATATAGCTCTTCTTATACCGATAATTCTGTCACAGCCACAGCCACTACTGCCGATGAGTTCTTCGCAGATATTATTAGCGGTTGGACTGTTGGAACCGATCAAAGTACATACGCAAATTATACAGCCAAGGACTTGATGACTGCTGTAGGTTCATGCAGTAATTACAATTTCACATTCTCAATGTCTCATCAGATGGCGTTAGTGGAGATGGATCTCCCCCAGGCACATTATACAAATAGCCTGAACGGAACAGATGGTAAATATAAGTTTACATTTACCAGCCATACGCCATATAATGTTGCAGATGGAAAATATCGACTGTTGGTAAAACCCTCATCATCTTTATTCATAACGGGTAACGATGATTATAATAGTACTAATACGGACAATGTAAAGACATGGCAGATATCTGGTACATCACCATCAGCTGCGAAAATCAAAATATATAAGGTAAATGGTTCCTCAGCTTCGCTTACAACCACAGATAAAGAAAATGTTACTATTGGCGATGCAACAATAGGTGATT
The DNA here is from genome assembly GCA_036796635.1 of Prevotella sp. Classification (GTDB taxonomy): domain Bacteria; phylum Bacteroidota; class Bacteroidia; order Bacteroidales; family Bacteroidaceae; genus Prevotella. The sequence goes on from DAIRCP010000161.1 coordinate 3,739, forward strand.
ATCTTTAT
>DAIRCP010000162.1:0-3686 GCA_036796635.1 Prevotella sp.
ATGCACCTGTACCTGATATTCATTCTGAAGAAGAATGGAGGGCAATCTATGATATGGCCAGCAAACAATGCATTGTGGGCATATTGGGAAGAGGAATGGAGCGGATGCCTCAGGAGCAAAAGCCAAATCAACAATTATCATTGAAATGGGTGGGTACAACTGTATATATTCAGAACCACAATCTGAAGGCTTATCACACCATTCGTAAGGTGAAGAACCATTTGGAGAAGGACGGTTGGGAGTGTTGCATACTGAAAGGACAAAGTAATGCACTTATCTATCCTGATGGCTCCTATCGGACAACAGGTGATATCGATGTATGGGTACGACGTAAAGGTGTGGCTCAATCACAGGAGCAGCGGGCTGCAGCAGTGTTATTATATGCCAGACAGACACAAGACCATCCTAAGTACTGCTACCACCACGTAGATTACAATCCATGTGATGGTATCGAGGTGGAGATGCACTATCGCCCTTCATTTATGTTTCGATTTAAGCATAACAGCAAACTCCAGCAATGGATGGAAGCACATGCCGACGAGCAGTTTACTCATCTAGTGGAAATGCCTGACGGTGAAGGTTCTATCGCTATACCCACACGCCAGTTTAATGCCGTGTTTCAGTTGTCGCACTTGGCTCATCACTTCTTACATGAAGGAGTAGGTCTGCGCCAATTACTGGATTATTATTTCCAGATACGTACGGATGAGCATATAGAGATACCATCGGATTTAGGGCTGGATAGTTTTCTTTCTGCAGTGATGTATATTCTCCAAGAAGTATTCGGCTTGGAAGACAAATACTTACTGATAAAACCCAATGCCAAATTAGGCAAATTTGTATTGAATGAGATAATCCTAGGAGGCAACTTTGGCAAATATGACAAGCGCATACTTACTGATACGAAAGCCAATGCCTTTACTAAAAATATTCAGCGCACTTATCGCGATCTGCGTACTGCCTTATATTTTCCATCGGAATCATTATCGGAACCTGTATTCAGACTGTGGCATTATTTGTGGCGGATGAAGCACCGATAAGATTGATGATTTAGAAAAACAATCACGCACAATTATATGAAAAAGATTATTATTACTGTCATCCTTACATTACTTACAATCAGTATATCCTATGCTCAGGATATCAAAAAAGAGAACTTTAAACATTCAGTGGCTACCAACTCCTTTTGGAGTAATTGGTATGTGCAGGCGGCATTGGATATGTCGCTGCAGAATCCTTATGGTCATAACTTCGCAGATGTGTTTCCTAACGGAAAGACATTCGGCGTAGTAGGGGCTACTGGAAAGTGGTTTACTCCAGAACTTGGCCTGCGGGCTAGGGTGAACTGGGAGAATGGTATCCGCCTCTTCGAGAATCATCATGCGGCTTGGCTGGCTCCTTTCTATCAGGAGGGGGTGAACATGGACCGCGGAGGTTATCTGTCGGTAGTGGGGGATATTCAATTGGACATCCATAATCTGATATATGGATATGACCAGGACAGACTATGGAACATGCAGTTTTTCCCCCGTGCTGGAGCTGTGTATAGCTTTGGTGTATCAAAAGGCTCTCCACTGTTAGGGTTCGGCATCGGCAATACGTTCAAAATTGATAAGCGATGGTTTGTCTATTTTGATTTGGCTTATAATATGGTGTCGAGCGGTTTTACGGGTGTGGAGAAGAGTACTGGTACAGGGAAGAACAGCAATGGCTACTTCGATATGGACTTGGGAGTACAGGTGAATTTGGGGAAGAGCACTTTTGATAAAGTGAAGAAAGTGCAGCATCCGCATAAGTCCGTGATGACTAATTCCTTCTGGAGTAACTGGTATATTCAGACAGGACTGGATATGTCGCTGCAGAACCCTTATGGATATGATTTCTCCAAGGTGTTTCCTAAGGGAAAGACTTTCGGACTGAATGTGGCTGCGGGTAAATGGTTCTCGCCAGAGGTGTCACTGCGATTGAGGGTGAATTGGGAGAATGGTTGTCCGCTGCTGAAAAATCCTGATCTGGAATGGGTAGCTCCTGCCGGGCGTAATGGCATTAATATGGATAAGGGTGGCTACCTGGCTATATATGGGGATGTGCCGCTGAACATGCACAATATATTCCTGGGATACAAGGATGGTCGAAAATGGAATATCATCGCTTTTCCACGTGCGGGCATTATCAATAATTTGGCCATCGGCAATAACTCACCGATGGTGGGTGTCGGCTTTGGATGTGTATATAGACTCAACGAGAAACTGGGTTTCTATGCCGATACAGCTTATCAGATGACTACCAGTGATTTCGTAGGGGATGTATCGGGCACAGGAATGACTGTGAGTTCTGGAAGTAATGGCTTTTTTGATTTCCATGTCGGCATCCAGTTTGATTTAGGCAAAGGTGGCTGTGATAAATTTGATAGTGCAGATTAGGGCTCATGTTTGCAAAGCGTGAGCGAAGCAAATTTGAAACTTATGTTGAACGATAAAAATAAATAAAATCCTTACTATTTAAATAATATGAATTTCGTTGCTACAAAAAATAAGGACATGAAGACAGTCTTCTGTTATAGCGAAGTATTGGGTACATTGCGTAAAGCGGATGTGGCTGCTATCGGCGAGAAGTTTGGACTCTATGTTCCTCATAGTTACACGAAGGAGAGAACGGTGGATTATGTCTGTTCGTTTGCAATCGAGAATATGGAATATGCCCTGGATGTCTTCTCACTTGCTGATCTGAAGAAACTCAAGAAAATAGTGGAACTGGGACCTAATGCGGGACTGGAAACGAAGATGCAGAAGCGGCTCAGTCTCATCCAGAAAATGGGATTCGTCGTTACTTACACGGATGAAAGTCGTTCTTTGTGGAAATTCTTTCTGCCTGATGAACTGCGTCTGATAATCGGACCATGTATCGACGGGGTAATCGCGAAGAAAAATGAGGAAAAGGCGAAACTGAAAGAACTGGATAAGCACGAACAGGATTTCCTGGCTGACATCATTCGACAGCGTGAAGAGGCAATGCTGCCTCCTGACCTTACTCAGCAACAGGAACTGACAATCATGGTGGGTTTGGACAATCTGCCTATCTATCGTATATTCAAGATACTGGACAGTACGAGTTTCCAACTTCTCTATAGCCTGATCACCTTTCTGTTTCAATGGGATATGATGCATGAGCATTCGTTCTCATTCTATCGCAATGGTGAAATAGTACAGTTGAACAATCTGATGCGTCTGCACCAACTGAACCTGCAGCCAGGTGATGAGATACACATGCGCTATGACATCAATGGTGATGACTGGCAGCATACGCTCATGATCAGTGAAGTGAAGCCGTGTGCCACTCCGCCAGATGATTACATGCCAGAGTTTGTCACTGGTGCTTGCGGTGATCCAGGCGAAGGCTCAGGCGGCAATGAGGTAATCCGACAGAAATGGGATTCACTAGGATTAGATAAACAGTCGCCCAGTCATTTCGTGCTGAATGACACACTCCAGTTTTTCTGGAAATACAAAGGTCTATAAGCAATCAAGATATATATAGCTCCCCCTATGCTGCAAGAGATTGCAGGGTAGGGGGAGTTTTTTTTGCCAAAATATTTGGAAGTAAAGACATTTTTTTGTACTTTTGCATTAGAAGCGTGCTAATACAAGAAAAATAACACACTCTAAAACAAGATATTAACAAATGAA
>DAIRCP010000163.1:0-2204 GCA_036796635.1 Prevotella sp.
CATTGGCTCCCTTTCCATTCCACAAAGCCGTCTGATTACGAAGAATGGTCATGGCCTGATTCTTAAATGCAAAGATATCCTGTAATTCCGATTCTTCGAACAGTCCGCGTTCCTCATCATGAGGAATCAGCGCCTCAAACTTCTCCTTCACACGAACCAATGAACCAAACTTATAGGCATTGCGCAAGTCCTCCCATATCCCATGAAGTGTTCCTTTCTGCTTTTCATCCCAATGGTTATCGCCCATTTCAAAACTCATTTCCATATCCTCATACGTAGGCAATTCAAAGTGGGTGGATACCACATGCGTCTTAGCAGGCATCTGCCCGCGTCTGCCTTTCAGTTCCATCGCTTTGATATACAGGGCTGTCTGCGTGAGCTGCACGGCACGCTCATCGAGGTCCACACCGTACAGATTGTTTTCCACAATCAGTCGGGGTATATCCCTGCGGGAGATGTCAGCCTTATAGTGCTCTATCTGGTCTATATACAAATCATAGAATAAGGTGAAGGCATAAATCAGGAAGTTACCGCTGCCGCAGGCTGGATCTATCAGATGAATATCCTGTATCGGTTTGGGGCGGCGCACCTTCTTCTTCGGCGCATTGGCAATGAGATACTTCACCTGCTCCGTATCTGCATCCACCGTGAACTTACTGTCAGGGTACATCTCCAGATACATCTTACCCAAGGTGTTATCCACCAGGAACTTCACCACCCAGCGAGGGGTGTAAACCTGACTCTGCAGGCTCACCTTGTCGTATTCCGTCTTGTCACCGCTATCCTTCAGTGCCAGTTTCTCCGCTGTATTGAAGTTCTCATACAGCCATCCTAGAATATCATCACCCTTCCAGATATCCGCACCACAGTCAGCATCCTGCTCGATGGCATTCATCGTATTGATAATCTCATCCAGTTCATCGGCGGTAGGGAATACCGCATACGGACAGTCATCACTATAGATAGGTATCTGATACGTATCAAAGAGTTCCTGAAACTTAAACTGAAGGAAATGCTTCAGACCCATACGCTCGGCACTGCGCTCCTCGGGATGCTCCTCCAACCACTGCTGATGGGCATAAGAGAGATTGCCATGCTCCGCACGTCGACGAATCACCTCTGGAAACAGTTCTCGATCCTCCATCACCTTGATGGCAGCCAGACGGTTGAACAGCGTAAACACACACTCACTGATGGCTTCCCTGCGGGCAGCCGCATAGTCATCGCCCAGAGCGCGCTCATGGGTGCTGATGATTTCAGCCAAACGCTTGTATTTGTCCTGCTGCCCGGCAGGCAGACTGTCTATACTTCCCTGTGTCCCGGCTTCCAGTCCCAGTCGGGAGAAGGTGTTGTCTATCGCCTGCTGAATGAGGCCTCTTATCTGGAGAACATGATCTATCAGTTTCATTGTCGTATCTATGATTTATGTGGTTCTGTTATTCGTCAAAGTTTAATACATCCGTATCACCAAACTTATTGGTCATCGCCAGCTGCTGTTTGAGCCAGTCACGGTATTGACCTACCGAACAGGAGCCTTTAGGCATCTTACTGCGCATCTTGCGCTCCACTGGTTCGGGCATTGGCGGCGTTGGGGTGGGTCCAGGTGTAGGAGTAGGTGCAGGAACTGGTTTCGGTTTGGGGGCTTCTGTTACGATAGCGGTTTCCCAAATGTCCACGTCCTGACTGTCCTGCTTCAGCTGCTGTTGCTGGTAAGCAATATCACGTAGCAGCATACCGCTGTTGCTACATTTCACACTCCAGCCTTTCAGATCAATATGCAACGTGGCAAACTGCTGCAGTTTCTTTTCCAATGTCGCTATATGGCTATAGATCTTTTCATTCCACGCATGGGGGTAGGTATCCAGTACCTTCTTCAGTGCCGCCGCTTTTTTATCAAGTCCCAGACAATCTTTTGTAAGTTCTCCAGCCTGATGGCACATTAGCTGATAATAGATATCCTTGATGTCCTGAGCCCACTGTTTCAGTTTGGAGGCATTCGCCACCAAGTCCTTTTCCCGTGCTTCACGAAACAAGTCCATCTTCTCCTGAATCAGTTGCATATCACCGCCTGTCTTCTCCAGTTCTTCCTTCACATCCAGGATGAAGTCACGTTCCTCCTCTATCACCTTGAATTCAGAATCGATGAAACGCAGGTCCTTCTCGATACGTTCCACCGCCGAGATATATTCATCCGCATTCTGGAG
>DAIRCP010000163.1:2304-3590 GCA_036796635.1 Prevotella sp.
GCAGGTCCTTCTCGATACGTTCCACCGCCGAGATATATTCATCCGCATTCTGGAGGAAGAGACGAGCGGTCGCCATATAATTGGCTTCTGTCACCTTAGCGGAATACTCTGCAAGGAAACTGCGTGCCTGTACCGAACCTTTAAAAAGTTTCTCCTTCTCATCATCAAAGAGGATATAAGCCTTCACCTTGTCCATCATTTTTACAGAGAGCAGACTGATACATTCTACTATCTCAAAATCGTTCAGATTGTACGAAAGGTCATTATCGTCTGTATTCTTTTTATAGTTACAGTCCTGCTTCAATATATCCACTATGTCCTGGCGTTCCTTATAAGAAAGCGACTTGAGTACCGCCTTGAATGAAGCCTTACCGAAATTTTTCTGCTGTTTGAAAATCTGTTCTGCTCCCGTATCAGCTGCTGAGTGATATTCAGTACCATTGTACTTGACAACTACCTTATTGCCACGGAACAGGGCAGCCATAGCACAGACAATGGTGCCATAAGTATATCCCGTAGGAGGTCCCGCCAGCGTATCTTCCAGGTCTTTGCCATTGATATATGATTTGCACTTGTCCAATATGGCTGTCACCACACTCAGATTGTCGCCGATAAACTTGCCCGACGTATCAAAGAAGCGGAATTCCTCAGAGGCACCGAACATCTTATACAGTTGTGCTGCGGGTTTCTTGATGATACTTTCCGCCATGTCATCATTCAGGGTGGCACTGAGCCGCTGCGTATAGATATTACCGAACATACGGCGCTGCACTTGCTCTATCTCCTTGGCGTAATTGGCATCATCCAACTGATAGGTATTATAGAGATAAACGACCGTTCCCTCGGTATAAGCCTTGCGTATCAGTTCATCCAACTGCGTCATCTTGGCTTCCTTGGTCGCGGAAATGGTGTTCACAACCGCTTTCTCCTCTGCCGTAGAGTAGTTCTTACTTTCTATATATTCTATCTGCAGTAAGTCTCTTGCCAAGTCCATGATGGTATTGGCATCGGCATTGGAAGGTATGATGCTGATTTTATTTCTGTCATTCTGCGTTTCCTGTTTGATGGCAGCCACCTTACTGTCATAGTCTTCCGGATAGAAAGGATTGTCAATGCTCACCTTCATGAAACGCTCTGATGCATTGGCGATATTCTCGCCGATGGATGTCTCCACACAGAAGGGAATATTCATTCCATCCTGCAGCAGACTCTGACACACCTTGACGAGTTTCAGCTGCTTCAGGTTATTGGTCACTTGCGCCATCGAGCGATACGAAGGCACCTCA
>DAIRCP010000164.1:0-3571 GCA_036796635.1 Prevotella sp.
GAGGTAGAACCAGTCTGCGTTCTTCCTGCATCATCCAGTCCGCAGAATGCTTTAAACCGTTTGGCACCTGTAGGAATGTTAAACAGCACCATGGCATTAGCATGGGCAGACATTCCGTATGTATATTTAGTTCCATTCACGGAAAGGTTTCCGCCTTCGAGATTTTTATTGAAGTTCACATATTTATAATAAGAACCAGTCAGGTCCTTGGAAGCTACGGCATGACTGTTCAGTCGTGTCTCTGTGCCGTCAGCCAGTACCACTCTAGGATTAATCCAGTCGCCATGGTCGTAATTGTTGCCGTCACCGGCATCGTCCACCACTAGTGCCAACTGTGTGGTCGTATCTGGCAGTGCGATATCCACATCCGTACCATAGCCATTAGTCAGGTTGGTGATGGTCTCCGAAGCGAAAAGCGCACCGTTATATTTAATCCAACTGCCCAGGTCACCGGCATTGAAGAGTGCCACGTACTTCACATTGCTGTCCGGTGCATCCGCTGCCCATACGATATGGGTGCCGTTATTACTAATCAGACGGTTATTTACGGAATGTTGGTTCACATATACCATATCCTGATTGAGCAACAGTGAGTTGGTCCAATCATCATTGAAGCGGAAATCACCACCAAACATCATCGGTGACTTGAATATACTCCAGAGCGTCACCATGGTGAGCTGTTCGTCATGTGTGAATTTAGTCCATCTGCCACCGTTATCAGTGGAGCCCATATCGAGTTGTCCCAACGGAAGCATATCGCAGTCGGGGTAACATCCCGTGATACGGTACTGGTTCCAGCGCTCGCACAGTTGGAATTCCTGCTGCATATCACTCCAGCGATCCCAGAAGTCATCCATCATACGCCACATATTGGCATGCTGCTGACAACTCTCCCACTTGTCCAGTGAAGTCTTGCCAGGACTCATGCTCAGCACGATATCGCGTCCGCATTGGTCTATGGCATTACGTATCAGTTGGATTTCACCATCATGGTAAGGACGACTCAGGTCGTCTACCTTGATGAAGTCCACGCCCCACGCTGCATATAAGTTGACGATGGAATTATAGTAAGCCTGTGCACCCGGTTTGGTACAGTCAATAGTATAGTTGTCACCTAACCATACACAAAGAGAATCCTCATTGTAGATTTGGTCACAAGTATAATTGGTACCCAGTATCGGGCATTTAGCGGTTACAGCCACCTTTGGTATGCCGCGCATAACATGTATTCCGAATTTGAATCCCATCTTATGCAGACTGTCTGCCAGCGCCTTGAATCCATTGCCGTCGGCAGCAGAAGGGAAGCGACCTGTATCGGGCAGATAGCGTCCGTATTTGTCATAAGTATATTTCTGTGTTCCAGTCTGGTTGTAGTAGCCACCATTGTCATCTGTATACCAGCGAATGTCCACCACTACATATTTCCAACCGTTATCCAGCAGTCCATGTACCTTCATATAGTTAGCATTGGCCACCACCTGACTTTCCTTCACACTTGATCCGTGACAGTCAAAAGAGTTCCATCCCATCGGAGGTGTGGGAGCGAATCCTCTGAATTTAAACGCATTATCTTGTGCCATAGCAACTACGGATAACAATAATGTGACAGCCAAAACGAAAAATTTTCTCATAGGTCTTTTGTCTTGTATTTATTATTCTGAAGAGGAAAAGGGAAAAAGCGGAGCAGTCGAGAATCGCTGACGACCGCTCCGCACACACTAAAAAAATAAAAATAGGATTTTATTTCACTATGAACTTCTTTCCATTCATGATGTAAATACCCTTCTTAGTAGGTTGAGCAACTCTACAGCCAGAGAGATCATAGATGATGTTGTCCTTCACTGCACTGCGTTCTACATTAACAGTTGAGATACCTGCTGCGACATCAATACCTGAAATAGAGAACACTAGTCCACCTGCTTGTTCCTTAGCCTCATTGAGGCTGCGGAAATCCACATAAGCGGTATTACTGTTCACACGCTTGCTCTTACTGGTAACAGCCTCGAATGTATCACCCGTTGAGTTCAGCACGCAGTAATTCTTGTCAGCCTCTACATAGTATGTAGGGAATGCGTTGGCCATCAAAGCACCATTCTGTACAGGATTAGCTTGTTCATTGGCACCTGCACGGTAGAACGTGATGTTACGCTTACTGTTGGAACGGAGGATATAAGGCTTTCCTGCCTCGAGCAGTCCGGCATGAGGTTTTGCATACAGTTCTGTAGGAGCTGTCCTGCTGTCTACACCTGCTATCTCATAAACCTGGGCACCACAACATGCTGATGTATATGGCAGACATACCGTAGAAATGGTATTTTCAGCTGCATTATCACGTACATAATCACCTACGATATCAGTTGCATCACCGAAACCAGTAGAGTAGTTAGGTGCAGTATTTGACAGATAGACACCTGCTACACCGTATTCCCATGCATTTACGCCACCCCAGAGAGAATAAGACAGACTGAAAATCTGCTTTGTATTGAAAGCTGAAAGATACGTAGGAGCATCGTCAGTGGTATCGCCTATTGGAGTCTTCAATATAGTGGTGAGGTCTTGCACGGCTGCACGGGGACGATTCCAAGTACCATAACGGAAACGACCACTCGCAAACTCATTATCATCGACATCTGCCAGTTTATAGTCTACTACAGGAGTCGCATCACCAGCTGGTGTTTGTGGCACTAACACGAGATACTTGTAAGCACTCCAATCAGCAGGAGTTGTCTCAAAATAAATACCGGTATAAGCATTCTCATTATTATGTAACACATTGGCGGTATCTATGTATGAAGCCTTGGTCGTTGCATCAGAATCAGTATCCAGGAATGCATCACTGAATTTGAACTTGTTGTCAGCGAGCAGGTCCACATAGTCCTTTTCACCTGTTGCAAGTGTACGCTCCAGATACATGGCACCGATGGTAACAGTTACACCAGGAAGCGTATCAGCTACTGCTTTACCGTCAGCATCCACTACAGGGTTACCGTTTTCATCAATTGCCTGACCTGTTGACCAGTAGTTCCAGAATACGAACCGTTTGATGTTCGTCTTATCCAACGCAACGCCTTCTGTACTGTTAAGATCTTCCTTCAGATTCACCTCGTATTCGGCTTCATCATCAAACTCCACGATATCATCTGGCATCTTGTATTCAGTCTTCTTGCCATTCGCGCCATCATAATCGAAGATACGAAACTGCAAGTTGTTACCCACAACTGACTTCAGACGGATGACCAATTTATCATAGCCACTCATGTCAATTCCTGGATCCCAGAAGTTCTGACTTCCGAAAGTCCATGCCACGGAACCGAATGCGGTAGGAATGGTAAAGGAGTTTTTGGAGGCATTAATCGTATTCGGATTATTTGAGTCCTGCCAAAATCCTACTGTAAAGTTGGAGTCAGTTACACGGAAGTACTGATCTACTTTCTGCTGTGCATTAGCGCCGATTGTAAGTCCGGCAGCTAACGTCAATAATAATAAATGTTTGTTCATAATCATCTCTATTTTTAGTTTTTGGATATTATCTCAAATTATTGTTGCTCTTCTGAGCCGTCTTCCCATAGAG
>DAIRCP010000165.1:0-3570 GCA_036796635.1 Prevotella sp.
GCGTCATGAGACACCTGCTGAAGTACCTGCAGAGGCTAAATAGTCAGTTCGTATATTATTAATATATACATTATTATATATATCAAATAACAGATAAAAAGATTGGCATGCTAGAAAAGCGTGCCAATCTTTTTTTTGTGGCAGTTTTTGAGACGGTCTATTAAACCTTTTCTCATATCAACCGTCATATTTTAGATTATGAATCGTTTATTAATACTGTTAGTAGGTATCTGCTGCACATTGGGAGTAATGGCGCAGGGCAGTGTGAAAGGAAGGGTGATGGATAAGCAGACCGATGAGGCGCTGCAGTACGTCAATGTGCGAGTGATGCAAGGCGCTAAATTGGTTAAGGGCGTCATCACGGATGTCAATGGTAGTTTTCTGATAGATAATTTGTCTGATGGAACTTATTCATTGCAAATCACATTTGTAGGATATAAAAATCTGAATCGTGCATTCACGATATCAAATACAAACCATAAAGTGTCATTTCCTCTCTTATATCTGAGCGACAATACGCATACGCTGAAAGAGGTGCAGGTTACTGGTCAGCGTTCACAGATGAAGTTGGAGGTGGACCGTAAGACATTCTCTGTTGACCAAGTGTTGGCGGCTGCCGGTGGTACAGCCAGTGACTTGTTGGAGAATATACCGTCTGTGGAAGTTACCACTGACGGTGAGATTTCGTTGCGTGGAAATACAAGCGTACAGGTTTGGATCAATGGTAAGGCTAGTGGCCTTACCACGGATAACCGTGCTGAGATACTCCAGCAGATACCGGCAGAAAGTATAGACAAGATAGAGGTTATCGATAATCCTGGTGCCAAGTATTCACCGGAGGGCAGTGCCGGAATTATCAATATCATCCTAAAACGCGATCGTCGTGCAGGTTATTACGGTTCTCTCCAGACAGGTGTGAACAATAATGGCGGCTGGAACTTGGGCGGTAATCTGAATTTCAGCAGTAAACCGTTTGATGCCTATGTGAATCTGGGCTATCGCAAGCGAAAGGGAACTGGCGGAAGTGAGAGCCAGACCACCTATCCGCTCACTCAACAATACCAAAATTATGATGGCAGCAATACTCGTGGCGGTCATAATCTGTTTGCGCGTGCAGGTATCACCTTTCATATTACGGACAAGGATGACTTTACCCTCAGTGGAATGACGATGTTGGGTAAGCATGATGATACGAGTGATAATCTGTATCACTATGGAACTGTGGGTGCCATATACGATGCACAACAGATGTTACGCCATACTACGGGTAATGGCAATATGAATATGTATCATGGTGAACTGGACTATACGCATACTTGGGCTACTGAACATAAACTGGATTTCAATCTTTCATTTGATAAGTGGAAGAGTGACGAGAAGAATTATGATCAGGATTCCTCTATGGCCATCTCTTCTGTTGACGGTATGCCTACTGTCACTACCTATTCTTATCGTTATCGTCCGATGTTCATCAACAATCGTTCATGGGAGGCAAAATTGGATTATGTCAATAAGTTCTCCGATGCATTTAAGTTGGAAGCCGGATATGATGGTATTTTTTCTCATGACAATACCCCGCAGGAATCCTGGTTGGATGCCTCTCACTGGCAAGCTACCGACGGAAACTATGCAGAAGATAAGGCTTATTACAACCATTTTATCTATGATATAAACATTCATGCGCTCTATGCCACCATCAATACCAAATTCGGTAAATGGGGGTTCATGGCTGGTTTACGCGGAGAATACTGGCATGTTAATACCGAATCATATACATGGTCGCAGGAGTATGCGGGTGCACAGAAGGATGATCCTTTCAAGAAGGATTATTTCCAGTTGTTCCCCAGTCTCTTTATCAATTATGCACTCACCAGCAGTTCACAGTTGCAGCTGAATTACACACGTAGGCTTCAGCGTCCATGGGGAGGTCAACTCAATTCCTTCAAGGATACCCGTGATGCCTCGATGATATCATTCGGTAATCCCGAATTGACTCCTGAGTACACCAACTCCTTCCAGTTGAATTATCTCAAGACATGGCCTGAGCACACCCTCTCCGTAGGTGTCTATTATCGTCCGAGCACAGACGTGATACAGAATGTACGTTACAATCTGAATGATACAATCTATTCCACCAGCGAGAATGTTGCGAAGAGTCAGAGTGCAGGTATAGAGATTATCGGCAAAGACAAACTCTGGCGGATACTCGATTTGACCACTACGCTGAATGGCTATTATTACAAGTTGGATAACTTCAGTTATGTAATTAACAATCAGACCGTAACAGGTGCCAGTGATGAGAATTTCTCCTGGAGTGCCCGTGTGTTGGCCAGTCTGATTCTTCCTTACGACATATCCATCCAGGCTACAGGCAATTACACCAGTCGTCAGGTTATCACACAGGGATACCGTAAACCAGATGCCAGTCTGGACTTAGGTTTTCGTAAGACTTTCTTCAATAAAGCATTGGCAGTGAGTATGAACTGGCGCGATGTGTTCGGCACTCGCAAATGGGATAATTATACATCCAGTGACAGCTTTACCCGTCACCAGAAGATGTGGCGTGACCCACGATTCAATTTCACCGTCTCCTGGAATTTCGGAAACATGAAGAGTAAGAAACCGACCCGTAATAATACAGAGAATGGTGGCGGCGGCGATGACGAAGGAGGAAGTTTCGGAGGTTATGGCCAATAATTAGTTTGCTAAGTTGGATAAATAAATGGATTATGCTTGCAAAGATAGAAAATAAATCCTATCTTTGCAAGTATAATTCTCATATATAATGGATGTAAAGATATTGAAGGCTTTGGCAGCCTGTCCGCTTTTTAAGGGATTTACGCCGGATGAAGTGGAATTGATATTGTCAGATACAAGTTATCGTATTGTGGAATTTTCCGCCAAGGATATTTATACTTTGGCTGGTATGCCCTGTAAGTATGCCGACATCATCGTGGAAGGCGAGATGATTGCCCGTATGGTAGGACTGAGCAGTAAACTGGTGCAGATAGACCGTCTGCGTAAGAGTACACTCATTGCCCCTGCGTTCATCTTCTCTCCTCACAATGCCATGCCTGTGAGTGTGGAGACCAGTTGTGCCACACGTGTGTTGCGGTTGTTGCCCGCAGCCCTGAAGCATCTCATTGACAACAATGAACAGATACGTATGAACTTTATCCAACTGTTGTCCACCATCGATGTGTTCCTCTCTCAGAAGTTACGCGTATTATCCCTTTTCACCGTTCGTGAGAAGGTGGCATACTTCCTCATCAAGGCGGCCGAACGGCAGCAGAGCAGAACTGTCATATTGGACAAGACCCGTCAGGAAATAGCGGATATGTTTGGTATCCAGAAGTTCTCATTGCTCCGTACCCTCAATGAATTTTCAGAGATAGGAGCCATCAGAATAGAGGGTAGAGAGATTACAATCTTGGATTCCGACAAGATGAAATAGTAGCGGTTCCATCATACGTGATGATTGCCATATTTTAACATCTTTTGTATTCGTTAGGTCACAAATGTTACCATTTATCCTTTGATTCCGCTGTACTTTTGCAGCAGGATCAAAAA
>DAIRCP010000166.1:0-1254 GCA_036796635.1 Prevotella sp.
TTTTAGTTTTTTAGTGTCTGCAAAGATAGTGAAACCTATTATAAGCGCTTTCTCTACATGTTCCAATTGATTATCTTTTTGTTCCAACATCAAAAAGGAGGGGAAAAGCTATTATTAACCCTAGACATTCCTGCTATACAATATAGAATACTACCATTCACTTGAAACTACCATTCATACCTACAAATATTCGCTAATTGCAAATTAGATGTTCTAATCGAATGGGGATTCAAATAAAAATAAGTATATTTGCATCGAATTTGAAAAAACAATGATTAGAGTCCTAACTACAATATTAATAACTATATGTAGCTTATGGCCTGCAAGAATGAATGCGCAGACCTATAAGAATTTCCGCCAGATACCTACGGATGCAGATGCCTCTATGATTGTGAACATCATACAGGACAGTTACGGTATGGTGTGGGTAGGGACTAATAATGGCCTCTACAGTTATGATGGGTATACGATGTATGCTCACAATAAAGGGCCCAAATATGTGAAGACGCACATCTATTGCAGCCTTAACATGGATGGAAACCGCCTTTTTCTGGGTACAGACAACGGGCTTATTATCTATAATTACCGCACTGACAGCTACGAACCTGCTCCTATCAAATTTCCACGGGACATCAGAGCCATGGCAAAAGATGGAAACATTTTGTGGATTGGTTCCTTTGAAGGCCTCTTTGCCTACAATCTCACCACGAAAAGGCTGAAACATTATGAGGCCAGACGGTATCGGGGACTGTCACATAATACCATCTATTCCATCATCAAGGGAACCAATGGCAATATATATATTGGTACCTACAATGGACTTTGCTTTTACAATAGCCGCCGTCATTGTTTTACGAGGATAGCATTGCCGTTGAGTGCCCGTAAAAGCAATGTATTCGTCAATTCACTGCTGGAAGACAGAATATCCCGCTGTATCTGGATAGGTACAGAGGGTAATCTCTATAAACTCTCTCTTTCTTCAGGTAAGGTAGATAATATCACAGAGTTTCATGACAACTCTATCAAAGTGCTCTCTATGGACAGTCATCACCGGTTGCTTGTAGGCACAGACAACGGACTGTTTATCTATGATGGCAGACATATCATACAGCATGTATTGCATGATTCCCGAAACGCATCGTCACTTTCCAATGATGTGGTGTGGAGTATTCTGCATGATTCCAACGGAAATGTCTGGCTGGGAACTGATGACGGTCTTTCCATGACACCTCGTATTCAGGATTTACAGTTCAC
>DAIRCP010000166.1:1354-3508 GCA_036796635.1 Prevotella sp.
AAAACGGACAGTGGCATCGATATAATCTGGAAGACCGTACACGTACCCGCAATGCCAACTGGGCTTATAACATGTATGAAGACGAACAGGGTAGACTGTGGGTAGCCACCTGTCTGGGGGGAATACTCGTCGTGGACAAGCATAAACTAGAACAAAGCAAAGACTATTGCATCGCCGACTACAGTTTCGATACTTCCAAAGGCTTAGCTGGTATGTTTGTCAATCAACTTGTATCTGACGATAAAGGCAATATCTGGGTTCTCTATTATAATCATGGACTCCAGCGCATCAATATGAAAACCATGCGTGTGGAGAATGTAGGACTCAGCACTTACCGCGAAGACAGAAATCCCTCTTATCTGCTAAGCGACAGTGAGCATCATCTATGGATTGGCATCAAAGGTGGTATCCTATACATCGGCAACGGCAATGCCCAGCCACGTACTGTCATCTTCAAGAATTTCAGTCAAAGCTATATACTTGCGATTGCAGAAGTTAAAAATGAGATATGGGCATGCACAGCAGATGGTGTGTGGGTAATAGACAAGAGACAGCTGACTGCCCGGAGAGTGTATAGTACAAGTCATACCTTCTCGTGCATGTATTATGATCGCCGTTCCAACCTTATTTATATGGGTAGCGTGGACGGACTGCTATATACTACACCGGAGAATCTCAAGAGAACGATTTCCCGCCATAGTCTCCAGTTGACCGCTGTATTTGCCAACAACGAATTACGATTCGGACAGGACGGAAAAGCCTTCCGCTTCTTTGATGATATCGAATTTGCAGCGGATGAGAACCATCTGGTCTTTGAATTTTCCGACTTTCCGTACGCACAGACAGAAAAGGACAATTTCATATATCAGCTGGATGGTGTGGATAAAACCTGGAATACATTACCCCACAACAGCAACCACATCACATTCAATAATCTCCCTTCAGGCAATTACAAACTGCTGATAAGCAGACTGGATGCCAACGGTGACCCATCCAGTCCCTTGGTTGTTCCTTTCAAAATTCTGCCTCATTGGTATCATTCCTGGTGGGCACAGATTATCTACACATTGCTGATTCTCACATTGGTAATCTGGCTTATTCAATTCTACCGTATGCGCAACCGTCTGAAAATGGAGCGATTGGAGAAGGAACGTATCATGGAACAGAGCAGACAGAAAATAGAGTTTTTTACCAATATTTCCCATGATTTCAAGACTCCACTGAGTATGATCATAGCTCCACTAAGCCGACTGCTACAGGAGATAAAAGACACAACCGCTCGTCCTCAACTGGAACTGGCACAGCGAAATGCCATGAAACTGACTGCTATGATACACCAGCTGATAGATTTTGACCGGGTAGACAACAATATCAATTCCACCCTGATGACGGGGCGCGTAGACTTCGTGGAACTGGCCCGCAAAGTATTCCTGGGTTTTGAGGAAGGTATCTTCCATGAAAAAGGTATCAAGACCGTTTTTCAAACGAATAAGGAGACAAGTTTCCAACAGATTGACGAACTGAAGATAGAGTCTGCCATATCCAACCTCATCAGTAATGCAGCAAAATATACGCCTCAGGGAGGCACAGTATCTATGACAATATCCATAGATGACCAACAGCTCAGACTCTCCATACAAGATTCCGGAATCGGAATACCTGCCAAAGACCTGCCCTACGTCAGTCAACGCTTTTTCCAGTCATCAGCCACCAAAGGCAAGAGGGAGGGTACAGGTATCGGACTCTATATGGTCAGGGCATATATTGAACTGCATGGTGGCACGATGGATATTACTTCCGAAGAGGGAAAGGGAACCCTTGTCATCCTGACAATACCCACTAAGGAGAATGCCATACCTATGCCGAAAACACCAGAACTACCAGCAGACAGCGAATCACTGCCTGTTGTGGTACTGGTGGACGATAATGCCGATGTTATCACATTTATGACTAGTATTTTGAAACCTTATTTCAGATGTCTGCCTGCCAGCAACGGAAAAGAAGGACTGAAACGCTGCATGGAAGAGTCGCCCTCGCTGGTAATTACGGATATGATGATGCCAGAAATGGACGGTATGGAAATGTGCCAACAGTTAAGACGCCATGTGCCCACCTCCACCATACCGATTATCATGCTCACCGCCAAGAATGATA
>DAIRCP010000167.1:0-3365 GCA_036796635.1 Prevotella sp.
CAGGTATCACCTTGCCGCTCAACGTCAGATTATAGTTGGTAGCCTGGTCATCGAAGGTCACTTCATCACCTGTCACGAAGTAAGAGTCAGCCTGATTCAGCTGGAAGTTCTTGCTCAGATAGTCCCAGTTGCCTGATGTGCTGCCCTTCCATGTCACACCGGTGGAAGCTGCACGCTGCACATCCACCAGGAGTTTGATGTCATGCTCGCCTACCTGTACGGTATAAGGTACGCCGTCGGCATTCTTGATGACGATATCAGCAGCATTGGCGGTAAGTGTACCTGTGCAGGTTGCCAAGGTATAGGTACCTGCCGTCAACTGTGTCATATCTGCATCTATGGTGAATGTGGTGGTACCCTTGAGGGTCAGGTTGCCTTTCACTACCAACTGGTCTATTTTACTGTTAGAAGTATTGATATCAGTCTCTACGTAAACATCACCCGGCAATGTGAGGTCATGGTTCACAGTAATCACGCCGTACTTGGAGTCTGCCGTACCCGGTGACAGGCGGCAACCTGTATAGTCGAGTGCACCCTCGAAATAGATATTTCCGTTTAGTACGGGATTACCTGCCAGTGTACCTCTCGACATGAGATATACAGGACCTGCGATGGTACTGTTTACTGCGAGTGTACCTTCACTGATGACGGTCTTACCAGTGAAATCAAACGGTGTATTGAAGATGGCTGTACCCTGCATGCCCTTGGTCAGGGTCATCGTGCCGGAGAGACTGCCTGTACCGGCAAACTGATAGTCATGTCCCTTAGGATTCATCAGATAGAGAGCCTTGGGAGTGAGCACTCCGGAAATATTGATGGCTGCACTGTTGGCGCCGCTGATATCAAACAGCACGCTCTGTCCGCTGGTGTATGCCTTCGTGGTAGTCTGGTCGTAAGTGGTGAAATTAGTACTGCTGGTGTTCCAGTCAGAACCGCTCTTCCAGCGTACGTCTGTCTCTACACAGGGGAATACAGGCGCTTTCTTCATACCGGTACCCAGATAGAAATCGGTGTTCGGACTCTGATAGTATCCACGGGTGGTACAGTCCAGACGATAATGTGGGTCTTCCTGCAGTGTCACCATCTTATAATTGGTAGGAATGTTGGTGGAATAGGCTTCGATACCATAAGCAGCACCATTGGTGGTCTTCATCAGCACCACTTCTTCACGCCAGTCTCCCATCAAATCACCGAAGAAACCAGGACGGGTTCCTGTCTGTCCGTGACATACCCAACTGGATTCCTTGGAGAACTCAGCCAGTCTGCCGGCTCCTGGTACCTTCTGGACAATCATATTGGTATTTGCTCCACTGCCACCATTGGATGCCAGTGCTTCACGCATTAGGTCACCGTCCCACCAGAATCCTTCGTTCGGATATGGACGGGCTGTGTCTGTCTTCTTTCCTTTACAGTCATAGATATAATCACTCACAAAACTGTAGTTCTCCATACCCAGACGGGTGGAATCCACATCCAGACATTGTCCGCGACTGACATCGAATGCCGATGGAAGATACCATTCCTTGATATGATTACCTGTAGCAGCATCATAGATGAGTTGCCCTAACAGATTGGACTGCTGGATACAATATTCCTCCAGTCCCGGACGGGTCGGGTCTATATCTGATACGGTAAAACGGTCACCATGACCTACACCGGCAGAAGATACCAGACCCTTCACTGAATTCACTGCAAAGGCACCGGGGATGATTTCATCCACGCCGTCGCCATCCACATCGCATACACGGTTACCGTGGAATTCAGCAGGCCAAGGACTCTTATCGTTACGACTCCAGGTATAACTGTGGTGGAAGTTGGTAGCCTTACCGTTCGCCCAGTCGTAACCGAATGCAAACACATAGTCATGGTGGCGCTGATTGGTTACATCTCTGTCCAGACACTTCATCATCAGCATAGGGTGTACGCCATCATAAGTGATGGCAAAATGACCGCCCATCTGGTAATAGCCCTTATTACTCATATAGTTGGAACGATTATCACGGGTGTACTGGTCTTCACCATCATGCACCTGCGTATAATCCAACTCTGCACTCACTTTCTCTGCACCGGTTAGACCATCTATCACTGATATATAAAAGGGCGGATTGCGTTTGGTATTGGTGGATGCCGCATAATCTACGATACCATCCTTATCGGTATCGGGATCTGTACCGCCGAATACGTATGTACCCCAGGTGTTATTGGTGGAATCCCAGAAACGGGTACCGTCGCTGCTCTTGATGATGACGTCGCTCTTGCCGTCGCAGTCGATATCATATACGGTAACCATATCATTCTGTCCGGCATCGATATTCACGTTAGGACCTAATGCCACGGTCCAGAGCAGTTTACCATCTATGGTATAAGCCTGTATCTTATGGTCGGTACCTTGTGTCGTCACAGTCGTGTCGGCATCATTACCTGTGCTGTCGGTCTCTTCGCTATAAGCTCCGGTGCCCAGACGGTCGACTACGAAATCGGTAAACTCGCCGTCACCGTCAAAATCTGCAGGCCATACATATTTGGTATAATAGTCACTGTTTTTTAAGACAGTCTCATCAAAGTTGATATCTACATACGCATTGGGATAAGTGAGTTTGCGATACAGGAAAGGTACACTCTTGTCGCTCTCCGTACCATCCTTCAGGGTAGTCACCGCCAGTTCTGTGCTGGCAGGAATCTGTGTGCCGCTTATCGTCATATTGGTAAGCGAAAGCGGCAATGCATTCAACTTGGTATAATCTGTAGTGCCCTTGGCACGTTTATACACATTATACGTACAACTGTCGGGGTCGTTCGTCAGTTGTCGCCAACTGATGAAGACCGTGTTTCCTCCGTCACGCGAAACGGCAACAACACCCCGCCCCAACTTCTGTTGGATTCGCTGTGCCATCATCATCCCGGGCAATAACGCCAGAAACATCATCATTACTAGTTTTCTCATTGTTTTTTGATATTGGTTTTTTATTATTGTTGAGATATTCATTATATAACGCTGCAAAAATAGGCATTAAGAAATGAGAAGATTGGTGAAAATCATACGGATATTGTGAAAATCATACAGAGCAGAGATATCATGCTGAAAAAACGACAAAGGCTGAACTTCACAGCCCAGCCTTGTAACTCTAACTAATACTAATAAATACTTAACTAATAATAACTAATTCATTAACTCATGTACGAATGCAATAGTAAAACTGCTTAAAATTACTATGCCATACATCTTTCTACTTTTTTTGATTTGAACTTTAAAAAACCTTATAGTCATTAAAACCTTTCTAACGATCTTGTTTACAGATGCAAAAGTAGGCGAAAATACTTAATTGAATCTGCGAATATCGTACAATCTTTAGTACAATCATACA
>DAIRCP010000168.1:0-3299 GCA_036796635.1 Prevotella sp.
GTACCAGCGACTCTCATATTCACGGCTCTGCATGCCCACACTGATTTCCACGATTTTGCCCGTCTGCTGAGCAAAGGGCGTGAGCTCACCAAACACATTGAGTGCCAGCGTCTGCGGGTAGCTCTCTATGGTCTTCACCACGATGGTACACTTGGTGATGGTCTGTCCGTCACGTCCCTGAAAAGTCTCCACAGGAGTCGCACCTGTTATCTTTGCTAATACTGTTGTTGTCATCTTATTTCTATTTTATATTTGTGTCAATGATTTCAGCCGTAGCGAGCGAGTCACGCCCCGGGGTGTCATGCCCGCCGCCGTCATGCTGATTGACGGGTACAAAGGTATAGCCCCCGACTGACTTATGCAAGCAATCGGGGGAAAAGGGAAATAAAAGGAAAGAAAAAGGAATTATGGAAAGAAAAAGGAAAGAAAAAGGGAATAAGGGAATCAAAAAGGAAAAAAGATAGGGAGTATAGAACTCTATACGCCCTTTAAATAGTTGATGACAGATTCCAGTGAATGAGCTACCTCCATACACAGTACACATTCTATGGAATTGAAAGTACAGTTATACTTGTAAGTGCTGTTCTTGCGGAAAAAGTCGAGTGGATTGTTCTTGCAGTTGCTGCGGATATTGTCTGCTTTCACTCCAGGAATGATATCCGCTATCATTTTCCCGAAATCCGTGTCATTGGTATTCTGTGGGATGATACATTCATCCTGCAGCACCTTGCGCACATGGCTCCATTTCCATCGACTGCTGTGCCTGCCCGTGCAAGGCCATATCTCATCCTGCATCAGCCGTACAAACTCCGCTGCCATCGCTGCATTGCCCCGCAGAGCCGAATTTACGGACGAGGGCAGGGGTGAAACGCTTTCCGAAGATGAAGCCTCAACAGCAACCTCAGCAGCAGCATCAAAAGTAGCCTCAGCAGCATCAATCTCAGAAGGTGATGCAGCCTCAGATGGTGCAGTAGCCTCAGCCTCAGCATCGGTAAGATTCCGCGGCGCGTCACCCATGTTCTGCTGGATGAAGTTGCAGCCCACGTACTGCGTGTCTATATGACCGCCCACTTGACCTACCGGGCCATTAAACACAAACTGATTCTTATGTTCCTCATTTTGCATAGTTTCATTCTTTTATTGTTTCATGATTTGATTTCGCGTCATAGGTTCAGACACCAACTGCTTATCCACCGTGCAGTCCACGCTTGCCACTGAACCATAGAAGTTGTTAGTCCGCCTTTCGCCCTCATTGCTTCTCTGGCTTATCCAGTCAAACATCCGGTGCAGCAGATCATCGTAGGGATGACCTTCCGTCCTGTTCATGTCGTTCAGGATATTCATGATGTTCCTCATCGTGTTCACGTTGCCGTAAGCCATGGCGCGGTCTATGAAGTGCGATATGGCAGCCACTTTAGACGAATCACATTCATCCTCATCGGCGATGAGATCGGTGAGCAGATAGTCGAAGGCTTTCACGTATCTGTCCTGCTTTTCCTCCCTGTCTTCCTCACAGGTGGTACGTGCCACGAAGTCACGGCATAGGCTGTGCTCCATCACCACGCGGGTGAGATGCCGTATTACGTCGTTTTTTCTCAGCACTCCGCGTTCCTCCTCGCTCTTATTGATGAGCGGCGAATGGAGCATGTAGAGCAGCATCATTTCCACCAAGAAGGCTGTGCGGAGCGCATCTTCGCCGGTACGCATGGCAGTGGGGTGGTCGCTCAGCGTGGTGTAGAGCATGGGCAGTTCGCGGGTGATGTCGCCTATTTCCATGTCGGGGCGGGGCGAGAGAGCCAGTTCCCTGGCCAGTCGCAGAGCCTCCGTCCAGAGTTCCACGGGCGTGAGTTCGTATCTACTTTCGCTGTAATGCATGACCACCGGACAGAGTATGATGTACAGTTGGTCAGCATAATACTGTCGTCGCAGTATTTTCACTTCTTTGTCAGTAAGTCGCTTGTATATGGTCATTTATTCGTATTTAGCTTTGATGCGGTTTACAAAATCGGTAAGGGCACTGAATGCTGAGTGGAACAGGTCACTGCTTGTCAGTTTGTCTATCTCCGCCAGACTCATCTCTTCCGTCACTACCGTCTTGTCTGTGTTGCACTTGATTACCTTTCGTTTGCTCACAGGCAGCAGCAGTATCGGTTTTCCGCTGGCAGCGCAGGCGCTTACCATATCCTGCAGTCTCTCGCTGTCTTTGTTGAGGTCCAGCACCTGCGAATCCAGCGCTCTGAGCACCTGAGTAGGTTCGCAGTGGAATTCGCGTGCCTCCTGATTCATCGTCTCGCTCACCAGCATGGAGATGACGGGCAGATTGGGGTAGGGGAATGTAAACTCGGCTCTCTTGAAGCCCTTCGGATACGTGTCTATGATCTTCCAGAATTCATTCTCATGGTATTTGGCGTCGATGGTGAGCGTGAGCCTGTACGGAGCCAGATATCTGTTGAATGTGGCAGTCAGGATTTTGGCCACGGTATGGGTGCTGCTGAATGACTTCTGCTTCTGTTCTATGGCTATCAGCTGTCGGTCATGCCTGTTGTCGATGACTACCAGACAGCTGGGATGGTCATCAAATTCCTCATCAGTAAACTTGGCTGTATGGCGCATGATTTTCTTGTTGTTGGCTATTCTGAATGCAATGATATTGCCCTCATTCACCAGCATTTTATGCAGATACAGCATGTCGCCGTCCATCATTTTCAGCTTATCAGTATCATTGCTGTATTCTCCCGGTTGCGATATGTCTGAAGCCTTGTAGGCTGTACCCAGACGGGGGAATATATCGCCTAACAGTTCCTGCTTACGTTTTAGCGACTCCTGTATGTTCACGGCATTGGTTACGAACAAATCGGGTGAATCCGGTTTGGCAATGGGCTTAAACATGTAGGTGTAAATAGTAAAGTTTGCCATTTACTTTATGGATTTATTATTTTGTTGTTGTTTGTTGAGTACGCGACACATTTGTGCCTATATTCCATTTTTTTTGCAAAATGGAGTGCAAAATTACAAAAAAAAATGGTAAATCAAGAATAAAATACGATAAAAATTCATTATTCCTGTCAGAATAGTGTATTTTACACCCTATTTCGGGTATTCCTCAGAAGACCGATTTCAGGGCAAATCCGAGCGAACTTTTTTAATCACTTTGGTAACATTGGTCACAGGTCACAAAAGTATCTATTTAGGTATTATAAAATTTTCCATTTCTCAGGGCTCTCGAATTTTAATTATATTATTATTAACCCGTTGGCGGAATTAAATCAGTGCATATTTAACTCTCCCAATAGGGTTGT
>DAIRCP010000169.1:0-3164 GCA_036796635.1 Prevotella sp.
AGCGCCACACTGGCCTTGAAAAACAAAGCAAATGTGAACACACATGACACATAACATATCAGGCAGTCGATGATAAAGATACCCCAGTAAGGAAGCGAGTCTCTCTTGAAGTACCACGAAGCTATATGGTTGAATATGTTCATATCTATATACCCCCTTCTTTTGTTTCAGTTTTTGTTATTTCTCTATGATTGTCTTCACTATTTTTCTCACATCGTCATCACTCACCCACGGTCCGCTAGGCAGACACAGTCCGATGCTGAACAGGCTCTCCGATACCCCGTTCACATATTGCGGAGCATCCTTGTACACCGGTTGCGAGTGCATCGGTTTCCATAGCGGTCTGCTCTCTATGCCCGCAGCGTCCAGTTTCTGTCTCACCGCCTCATAGTCGGTACCCGTCTTCTTCGGGTCTATCGTTATCGTGTTCAACCAGTAGTTGGAGTCGAAGTCGCTCCCCGGGTTCAGATGCACGTCGATGCCGTCCACGCTCTCGAACAGTCGCGCATACATGGCAGCCACATGTCTGTGATGAGCGATATGCTCTTCAGCCACCGTCATCTGTCCACGGCCTATGCCCGCGCATATATTACTCATTCTGTAGTTATATCCTATCTCCTTATGCAGGTAGTAAGGCATCGGTTCACGCGCCTGCGTGGCGAAGAACATCACCCTTTTCTTCATCTCCTCGTCAGGACATATCAGTGCACCGCCGCCGCTCGTCGTAATCATCTTGTTACCGTTGAAACTCATCACGCCGAAGCGTCCGAACGTGCCGCACACCTGTCCTTTGTATACCGAACCGAATCCCTCTGCCGAATCCTCCACCACAGGTATTCCGTATCGGTCGGCCACCTCCATGATCTCCGATATCTTAGCCGGCATACCATACAGATACACCGGTATGATAGCCTTCGGTTTCCGTCCCGTCTTGGCGATACGGTCCTTGATAGCCACCTCCAGCAGTTCCGGGTCCATGTTCCATGTCTCCCGTTCACTGTCCACGAACACGGGTGTAGCCCCCTGGTATACCACCGGGTTGGCAGAAGCCGCGAATGTGAACGACTGGCATATCACCTCATCGTCCTTCTTCACACCCAGCGCCACCAGCGCCAGATGCACCGCCGCCGTACCCGCCGACAGTGCCACCACCTTTTTGTCCTGTCCCACGAACTTTTCCAAGTCCTCTTCGAAAGCGTTCACATTTGGTCCGAGAGGCACCACCCAGTTGGTGTCGAAAGCCTCCTGTATATACTTCATTTCATTGCCGCTCATGTGAGCCAGGCAGAGATAAATTCTTTTATCCATTATATTGTGTGTTTAAAATTTTAGTTTTCTAATTGGCGATAAGTATCCAACAATGCATTCCAGACATCCCGTTGTTCATATCTATCCTTTATCATATCACGGGCTTTTGCCGCCATATAAGCCACATCATCCGTATCATCCATAAATCTTTTCATCATATTATAGAGTGCATCAATATTCCTTGGTGGTATAATCCTACCATTCTCGCCATCAATGATGATCTCATTACAACCATTTATGTCTGTAACAATCGACGGCAATCCCATGGCTCCTGCCTGCATAACCACATTCGGAAAGCCTTCCCTATACGACGGAAACACAAGAGCGTCAGCAGCAAGAAGATAAGGACGGACATCCTCCTGGAAACCGACATATCTCACACAGTCATCTGTCTTATAAAACGTCTCATTATCAGCATCCAACGGATCCAATTCACTTTCGAACGGTCCAACCAATATGAGTTTGCATTGCGAATAGTTTCCTTTAAGCCTTCTCATTGCGTCTGCCAATTCGTTCATACCCTTATCCCTTACTATTCGCCCTATAAAAATAAAAACGAAATCATCATCTGACAGATTTAGACTATCGCGCATACTTTTACGATTTATCCGACAAGCATCTGGTTCGAAATATGATGTATCAATTCCGTTAATGTTTCCGTTCAGAATCACCTCTAAAGGTTTACCTGTAATATGATCTGCAACCAGCGCCTTTTTTACGCCCATTCCCTCTGGTATCACACGAGTTGCAAATAGACACGAAATCCGTTCCATCGACATCAATATAAAACGAAATATCCCCGTTGCTCCTTGATATCGCAATCCAGTAACAGTATACAAACGATTAGGTACTCCTGCTATTTTTGCAGCAATCAGAGCTAACAGACTACCCTTCGGTGTATTTGCATGTACAATAAAAGGTTTTTCCCGTCTAAAAAGTTTTACGAGTCTGCCAAGGCAATTTATATCCGCTTTTATCGATATTTCCCGATGCATCGGTACCTCTATAGTACGAATACCTTCACGTTCAGCCACACTTTGCAGCAGTCCTGTATCTGATGATACTCCTATCACTTCATAATACTGGCTTAGGAATCTCAACTGTCCCTTTATAAGACCATCAAGACTAATATCCGCAGTCGTTACTCTAATTAGTTTTTTCAATTTTAATTGATTTCAAATCACAGAATCTGATTTTATCACATAGATTCTGTTCCTGTTTATGAATATTCCGACCATCATCCTTTATACATACCGTATTCCATCCTAACGCTAAAGGTGCAACGAAATCTTTTTCTGTGTTATCTCCAATATATGTATATACTGCATCAGGATATTTTTGCATGAAATAAAGATAATTTTTCTTATTTGGCTTCTCGCTCCCGAATTCTTCTGAAATGATTATATTATCATCATCAAAATATTTATCTAAGCCGAGAGCCTTTATCTTATTTCTCTGTGTTATACTTCTTCCATCTGTAATCATACCAAAGATTACGTTCTCTCTGTATAAACCATCCAATAGCTCTGCTGCATCATCACTAAGTTTTATATCAGGAAAATGTTCTCTGTATATCTTCAGTAATGAATCTTTCGTGACTTTGAGTTTATAACTACTAATCAAATTATCAAATACATCCATACCTTCATGATACCATTTTATCATATCTGTATATGCCGAGACTTTCATACATTCACAAATTTTCCGGTATGCAGATTTCAGATAATCAATCTCCTTATACAGAGTATCATCAAGGTCAAATATTACAACTTCCGTCTTCATATACTATCACATCATTATCATATCTCAACATAATAGTATTATCAAGCCATTGATCTGAATACGAAACTGTCTCA
>DAIRCP010000170.1:0-3111 GCA_036796635.1 Prevotella sp.
CATTTCCTTTGCGGGCGGCAGTGTTCATGTAAGTTTAATGATTGACCATAACCTTTGTCACCTTGATGGATCCATTGGCATATATTGTCTTCACTATATTCAATCCCACAGAAAGACAGTTAGCCTTTTCACCCGACATGGAATATATCTCTGTGTTTACAACATCCGACGATGCAGTGTCATCAGCACTTTCAATACCCGTCGTACTGCTGTCCACAGCCCTCTTGGCCGTCAAAATGCCACTATTTGCAGTAATATTCAGTGTAGCACCTGCACCATTCTCAGTATTTGTAAGTACCGATTCAACTAGACTGGCGCTCATGGCCGTAATTGTATAATACGTAGAAGGTGTATAATATGCGTTGCTGCCCGAACGGCTCTGCAAATCAGTTACGCCCTGACACCCCTTAAAAGTGATATTATAATTTTTATAACCAGATGATGTTGCAGAAATGGTCCATGGCGTCTTCTGAGTCTTTGTACTTGTAAAAGCAGTGTTCTCCACATAGATGTTCGACTGATAACCAGCACCGACACAATAGTTTGCCACAGAACTGGAATAGAGACAGTTGACAATATGCACTTTTCCAAAGCGAACTCTCGGCATACGTTCGCGGCAACCCTCATCCCACCAGCAATTGGCGAATGTCGTGTTTAGTTTACCGTTGTCCACTGTTGATTTGTCGCTGCCACCCCACAGGTCACTGAAACGATGGTCATCGCTACCACCTGAACCACCTGCCCACGGGGAAATGAGATAATGGAAACGGCACCATGTCACACTGACGTGATTAGCCCCGTTATTGCAATCGAAATTTCCATCCACGCCATCTTGAAAGTCGCAATGGTCTACCCACATATAGTCGCAATTGGTCAGCGTCAGGTTGTCATTGCCGTCTATATCATAAGCGCCTGCAGCCTTAAACGTCAAATTACGCATAATAATATTTTTGCAGTTGCTGAAAGAAAGAATGCCCGTTTTGCTCACCGTTGCCGTATGTGTAGAATTCTGAAGCACAGAACCAGGAAGACCGTAGATACTCTTGTTCTGCACATCTTTGATGGATACCTTTCCTGTGAAATTGATAGTACCCTTCACATAGATAGTGGCTTGGTCGGTACCGCTCAGCGCATCGGTCAAATCAGCCAGTGTAGATACCGTCACAGCATTCTTGTTATTTCCGCCTGTGGTAGATCCGTCTACACTTGCCCAGCCGATAGGAGCATTCTTATCGTAAGGTGACAGATTGGAAGAAGTTGAAGACGACGACGAACTGCTGATAGACGTTACTGTAACAGAAGCAGCTGTGCCGAATCCGCCCATAGCATTGGATGCACGTACTGTATAAGTGCCTGTTGCCGTAGCAGTATAAGTCTTAGTAGAACTGCCGAGGATGGACACCAGACTGCCATCTTTGAATACGGCATAAGAGCTGGCACCTGAGACAGCACTCCATGTGATGGTACCATTACTCTGAGAGAGAGTACCCATCTTCACCTGCGCGGCAAGACTAGAAGGACTCCATGACGTGAATACCTTGTTCAGCGCATAGGCAGCAGCCTGAGTAGATGTCAGTATTGTTTCCACCGTCTTGCTGGTAGAGCCATAAGTGAACGTCAGTTTGTTACTTGAGGGCGAAACCACACTGCCGCTTGTATTCAATGAGTTATATTCCACGAATTTATCTGCGATGACATTCATTCCAGCTGTTGTATAACGGGTTGAGGCAATTTTCGTCGGTGCACTCAATATTGTATTAAGATAGGCGCAGCGCGGAGTTCCTCCCCATGCTCTACCCAGACTATACGAAGCAGCTTCATTGGATATCGTACAACCGCTAAACACATATCCCCACGTACTTTGTGTATAAGGAGCTGTGATGCAGGCGGCACCCGAACCGTCGCTCGTGCGCTTCTCTACAGTAAGAGTGCAACCATTGAAGAATACATCACCACCACCACAAATGAAATCGACACATCCGTGAATATTACTATTTTCGAAATAGAACTTGCCGGATGCATTGTTTGAGTAATAAGTATCCTGATAAGATTTCAGAGCCACATTCTTACAAATCGTATAACATCCCTTGTCCTGCAAAGCTACTGCTCGTCCAGCAGAACCGGCATTATAGTAATCAAGGGCATTCTGTAATGTGAGGTCTTGTATATATACATTCTGACCTGTAATCAGAAGTGTGGCTGTCTTCCCTATACCCTCGTTGGCTACCGTAGGAGCATTCTTAATGATTGTACCACTCATACTCTGACCTACGATAGAGATATTGTATCCAGACACTGTAGTAAGGCAGGTAGTCCCTAAATTGTAGGTACCGTCTGGCACAAAAATATAATAACGAGCTGAACTTGCAGATGTATTGGTGCTGTTGGCTTTTGTAATGGCTGCCAGAAGACTACTTACACTTCCTGCGGTCACCTTATAATAATTTTGGCTTACTACAGTAGTTGATGTTGAAGAACTTGCTGAACTTGAAGAAGATGTAGCTGTATAATTGTTTTGTTTTACAGTAATCTTCTGCAGATATGAGCTAGCAGTTGCGTAAATCACGACATAACCTGCCGTCACCTCCGCTGATGTGGCTGTATGTGCTGTTACATCAGCCGTAGCAGCGACACCGCCTACGGTATAGTTGTGGTACCCTGTATCAGATGTTACCGTAACCACATCACTATTAGATGTCACAGGAATGCGGAGGGCTGTTTTGGCATTCAACTGCGCATCGCTGGTCCGCTGTGCGAATTTTCCATACTTTGCGATGACATACATCGACACATCAGACACCGTGGAAGTGACATGGGCCTGAGTACCCTCAATGGATACGCCCGATAAAGAAGATGGATTAACATTGGCGAAATCCCATGTCGCCGTAATCGTTGCTGCATGTGCAGTCATAGTTAATAACAGGATTGATACCAATCCCATTATTCGCCTCAAATTGTTTAAGGTCATTTTGTTATTAGTTATTAGTTAATAGAGTTTTTAATCGGTTGCAAAAATACAAAGTAAATTACAATACGCAATATAAAATATTGTCAAAAAGGCATTGATTTTTATCAAAATGAACAATATCGCCATGCAAATAGCTTAAATTT
>DAIRCP010000171.1:0-3022 GCA_036796635.1 Prevotella sp.
AAATTCGATGCCAACGGGGGAAGTGGTACAATGAACACGATGGCTTATGATGCCACAGCGAAAAACTTGACACAAAACAGCTTTACACGCACGGGATATACTTTCTCGGGGTGGGCTACGACAGCCACTGGTACAAAGGCTTACGATGACAAAGCGTCTTATACCGCCACTGGCGATGTTACATTATACGCCGTATGGACGGCAAACCAATATGCAGTGACATTAGACAGCCAGTCCGCCACGACCGCTGGAACTACCAGCGTGACTGCCACTTACGACGCAGACATGCCCACACTCACAACACTGCCTGTAAAAACAGGATATACCTTCGGTGGATATTACAGCGGTACAAACGGTAGCGGAACCCAATATTATAAGGCTGACGGCACATCGACGAAAGCAATATGTGATTTAACATCTAATATCACGCTCTACGCCAAATGGTTGAAGAATCCTATCGTAACACTCAATTACAAAAACGGTTCTGCAACTGTTAATCAGACTGTAGATTATGGAACAAAATTCGCACAGCCTACTGATCCAACAATGACAGGTTATACTTTCGGTGGCTGGTATGCCTCTTCCAACTTTTCAGGTTCTATATTCAATTTCACTGCAGCCTTAACATCTGACGTGACACTCTATGCCAAGTGGACGGCAAATCAATATACAGTGACATTAGACGACCAGTCCCCCACGACAGCGGGGCAAGGCAGCGTGAATGCCACTTATGACGCAGCCATGCCCCAACTCACAACACTGCCTGCAAAGACGGGATATACCTTCGGTGGATATTACAGCGAGATAAATGGTGGCGGAACCCTGTATTATAAAGCTGACGGCACATCGGCAACGGCATGGAACATCACATCTGCCACCACGCTCTACGCCAAGTGGACGGCAATACAATATACAATCACGTGGAAAAACGAGGACGGAACTACACTGAAAGAGGATAAATTGGACTATGGTACAACCATCAGTTATAATGGCGCAACGCCAACGAAAACGGCTCAAAGTGGCATTACTTACACGTTCAACGGTTGGTCTCCGGCATTGACAGAAGGAACCACCGTAACAGGAGATGCTACATACACCGCTACATATATTTTATCTATTGGTTTATCTACAAGAACTATTAACGGTGCAACCTATTACGAAATCGCGAAAAAAGGAGATTGGGATGTTTTCTCCGCAGCAGTTAATAGCCTATCGCCATCAATCAATGGTATCCTGACTGCCGATATAAATCTGGGCACCGACCAGACCATGATAGGTACGAGCAACATTCCTTATGCAGGTATCTTCGACGGTAACGGCAAAACGCTGTATGTGAGCTATAGTGGAAGCGCAGACATGATAGCACCTTTCTCGGTTGTCAACGGAGCGACCATCAGGAATCTGAAAGTGGATGGTACTGTAACCTCCACCAGTAATTATGCTTCCGGACTTGTAGGTGCAGCCAGTTCGGCTGTATTGACCATTTCCAACTGTGAAGTGTCATCAGGCATCAGCAGTCCTTACTGCGGTGGATTCATCGGGCACGGGCAAACCTCCACACCTACCATCACCAATAGTATATTCAGCGGTTCATTGACAGCAACCGCCTACAGCGGATGTTTTGTAGGCTGGGAAGAGAGCACTTGCAAGATCACTATTCAGAACTGTCTGTCTGTGCCTTCTGCTATAAGCGGAGGCACATCCAATGACTTCGTCACACTGAATGGAGGTACTGCCAATGTCAACAACAGTTACTCTTATGGCACATTCACAAGCACCCAAGGAACAGCCGAAGACGAGACGACCATGAAAGGCGGCAAGATAGCCCGTCTGCTCAATGGTGGCGACGGAACGACCGAGAATGCCACCAGCGTATGGGGGCAGGTTCTCGGAACAGATACACATCCTGTATTCATGACAGCCAATGATGCCAATGCCGTATATTGCGTCACCGTCAATAATACAAAGAGCTATGGCAATGCGAACAGCACAATCGCTCTGCCTGCAGGCAATCTGACCTTCAATGATACAAAGATTATCACAACAGCTAGCTATACCGACGGCACTGCAACCTATATGGATACTTATACTTTATCCAATGCAGACAAGACTCTTACATACGTGGCGAACGCAGAAGATAATATGTCCACACACACGGAAACAGGCACTGACGGCAAGACCTATTATCAGATATCCACACCCGCGCAGATGAAATGGTTTGAATATTATGTGAACAAATCTGCCGACAATGTAGGTACCTGTGCCAAACTGATGAACGATATCAACCTGTCTTCTATTTGCAGTGCTACAGCGGGCAACTGGACACCAATAGCACCTAATGATGATTGGTATACAGGCACTTTCGATGGTAACGGAAAGACCATATCCAATCTCTACATCAATAATGCGACGACCAATAATCAAGGACTGTTTGGAGAAGTTGGAGATGTTGGAGATGTTGGTGGTACTATCAAGGACCTAAATGTGACAGGAAATGTTACAGGTCTTCAAAATGTGGCATTATTGGTTGGTTATAGTGCTTCTGCAAATATTATTCGTTGCACCTCTTCCGGTACAGTGTCTGGAAATAGTTGGACAGGCGGAATCGTAGGCTATAATAGCCACGGGAACATTATCCAATGCGTCAACAATGCTACGGTGAATGATGAATCTGATCCGACAGGTGGAATAGCAGCAGCAGACTGCAACAATGGTTCCATCATCGACTGTGTTAACTTCGGGACAGTCAAGACAAAGAAAAACGATTATACATCTACAGGCGGCATTGTCGGTCAATGCGTTAACAATAGCATCATCAGTAATAATCTGAACATGGGGCAGGTCTATGTAGCTGACGTACTGACAGAGGCATATCCGATTCTCGGAACAGATAAGACGGCCTCAACGACCCCATCCACCGTCACCGACAATTATTACCTGAGCGCATCTACCACCGCCGCCTCCTATGGCACACCGAAGACGGCTGCCGAGATTGCGGCTACCGCAACGATGGCATCTCTGC
>DAIRCP010000172.1:0-3006 GCA_036796635.1 Prevotella sp.
TAATTTTTGCATTTTTATTCTTTGCTTTCGATTTTTTTTATTACTTTTGCACTCCGCTTTCTCAAAAAATGAGGGTGGGGGCAATATAATGCCTAGGATTGGGATCCTAAATACGTATTAACAATCAAACGTAAGTTAACAAATGTGTCGATCTACTATTACACACTGCAGACCGCAAAAACAGGTACGGGACGATGACCTTCAGACTGCTCCGAAAGACTCAGCCGAAGTGTTCCTGCCTAAGTTCGAAACCATGAAAGACTGCCTCGCTTGCCCGACAGCCAGCCCCCCGACTGTCAGCCCACCAACAAGCCCTCCGACTGTTGCATCACGGACCATTGCATCCCCTACGGGCTGCATCACTAACAAAAACAATTATATAAAAACTAAAAGCCACAATGAAATCATCAAAACAAGAGCAAGAAAAGGAAGAAAAGAATATTCACATTCTCAACATAGGTTGTACTACCATTACGGGCGGAGTATTTATTGGCGGGAATTTTGGAGTGCAGAATACGGTAATCAATGGCAGTGAACCTCCTAGAGCCGCTGAATACGAGGACGCAGAAGCCACACCCGTTTACGATGAATCCACCGATGAATCCACCGATGCAGCATCCGTCGCAGCACAATATACCGCAAAAAATGCCTCACAAAATGCCGTATTTCAGTCGCAGGTTCTGGGAGATGTCATGCTGCCCATGGCCATCTGCGAACAGTTGCGGGAGAATGCAGAGCATGCGCGGATGTTCGTCAGCATCCTGCGTGAAGGCATAGCGCCAATCACGGGCAGGCACGGCAGCAAATGGAAGTGGAGTCATGTGCGCAGAGTGCTGCAGGATGAGAAAATCATCCCCAAGGACACCACCGACACAGAATTCGGTAGACTGATGGCAAAGATAGTACCGGAGCTCAAGGCAGAGAATGTGCGCAACAACTGCAAGACCCATCCGCTGGAATATCTCGGTCCGAATGGCGGTCACAGCTATGACTATACCTCAGAATATCAGGAATGTGTGCTTTGCATGGAAGTGGCGCAGACGCTGACACCCGTCATCGAATATATCAGAGTACGATGAAAGATTTATATTTTTATATTCATGCCCCTTAAAGCCGCATTCAGGTCGCAATAATCTGCGCCTATGGCATCGCAGGCATCAGGTATCATCACCCGGCTTTTGCTCAGAGGATTGGATTTCTCATAAGTTACGAGCGTCATATTCTTGGCGGCAGCAGTTGCTACGATGTAGGCATCCGCCACCTGTGCAAATACCTGTCTGGCCTGCTCCTTGAATGGTTGCAGGGCAGCCCAGTTTTGAGTCTCGCCGTATTTTATGAGTATATCACTGTCTATAGGCACAAAGCATGATTGCGGGGCTGATTTTTTGAGCCAGTCTGTGAGCTCATCATTGCCGTTTTCTATTTCTTGTTTTACTTTCACGCTGATATACACTTGGCCAGCCATAATCATTTCAGTCATTCTCGTCCAGAATGTGGGCCAGGTATCCATCGGCATTTCGTTTTTGGAACGGATAAATATGTTGCTGTCAAATAAATACTTCATCGGGGGTTAGATATTATTGGTCATAAAATGCTGGTAGGAATTGCCATGCAGTCCGGTAAGGCGATAAGCATCTGTATAGTTCAGTTGCCTGTTGCTTACGGCATTGCGTACATGGATAGCAAAGAGTCTGCCCACCCGTTTGACGCTGGTAAGATAGAAGTCGCCGCCGCCCTCTTTTTTCTTGGCGGATATCGGTCGGCTGCTGTATTCCAGCCAGAATGCCCGGTAATCATCGTCGCTCAGCAGCCTGCA
Organism: Prevotella sp.; assembly: GCA_036796635.1. GTDB lineage: Bacteria > Bacteroidota > Bacteroidia > Bacteroidales > Bacteroidaceae > Prevotella. The sequence continues at coordinate 1,817 of DAIRCP010000172.1, forward strand.
GTCATGAGCGCGGCGGGCTATCACTATTTCGCTCACCTTGAATTTTTGGGAGGCGCGCCTGATGTCGCCCGTCCATATCTCACGCAGGGCTGTCACAGGCACTAAGAATTCCGCCGCCACACTGTCACAGTAGTTTTCCGTCTGGTCGTGACAGGCTGCAGGTTCGCCTGCATGCCCTGCGCTGATGCCAAGCATCAGATGTGCCACCTCATGTATCAGTGTAAACATCTGAGCGGATTTGCTGTCAGCGCTGTTCACGAATATGTAGGGCGCTATCTCGTTTACCAGCGCAAAGCCCCTGCATTCTGCCACACTGAGCCTGCGGTGGTTGTTATTACCTACCACGCCATTATAGGCTATGAATATGCCCGCCTGTTCCATCTGCTGCGTAAGCAGATTCACGGCAGCATCAGGCTTAGACAGACTGAATGTCCATCCTGCATCAAGATGCAATGCCTGTCGGAGGATGCTTACGGTCTCCCCTACGGGGGTATTCCGCCGCACGCGATTCACGATGCTGCACTTGTCGAATCCATTGTCGCGGAGATAGTCTTCCAGCCAGTCCTGTCGGCTCTGCACCGTCATGACAGTGTCGTACACGTTGAGGTCAAAATGATCTGTCAGCCCTGCTTCGCCACGGAACATGGGGAAAGGTATGTCTTCTCTGGGTGCCTGCTGGAGAAACAGATAGCCGAACGGCACATAAAATCTGGCGGCAAACTTCTGTAATTGGCTCAGGGTAGGATGCTTGTCATCGTACAGCCAGTCTCCCAGCCGTGGGAATGCCTCTACGGCTTTCTCCTCGCTGAATCCTGCTCTGCGTATTGCCCATCGGAGCATATCTGTGCTGATGTTGTCCAGTATTGTTGTTGCCATCGTCAGTTTTTGTTTTTGCAAAGATACATCAATATTTTGATAATTAATGCCTTTTCTACCTTTTTTCTACCTTTTTCGTACCTAAATACCTTTTTCGTACCTTTATCGTACCTTCCCCCCCGATTGCTTGCACAAGTCAGTCGGGGGATGTAACTTTGTACCCGTCAATCAGCTGATGGCGGCGGGCATGAACCCGGGCGTGACTCGCTGCCACGGCTGTAAACATTGGCACAAAATAAAAAACAGAATCAAAATGATGACAACAGTATTAGCAAAGATAACAGGTGCGACTCCTGTGGAGACTTTTCAGGGAC
>DAIRCP010000173.1:0-2947 GCA_036796635.1 Prevotella sp.
GTGCATGAAGGAAGACTGTCTGGTATATTATTTCCACACTAAAGGTATCACTTATCAAAGTCTGGAGACGGCCGACAGACGATTCAATGCCTTCAAGGCGAATATTGAAGCATGGCGCAACCTGATGGAATACTTTTTGATGGACAGATGGGTGATAGCTGTCAACACACTGATGGATGGCTACGACACTTATGGATGTTACCGTCTGCCACCTCCACCGCGAGCCTATTATCTCTATGCCGGAAACTTTTGGTGGAGCAAATCAGACTATGTAAAACAATTGCCAGCCTTCGACCCTTCACTCTATCGCGACAATCGATATTATGCAGAGGAATGGCTATACAAGGCAAAGCCGAAGGACTTCTCTGCCTTCGATACGATGGCGGATTTATACTATGTATATATGTCACCGTCACTCTATCATGATACAAAGCCGCCCTTATGGGATGCTGTGAAATTCGTGTGGCTCTATAATGTGCGCAAGTTTCGCAAGCAGATATTGGGGTATGATTACAAGTCGCATTACCAGAAGAAATACCAGAAATTAAGACAACAGCCATAACAACCACCACGAACAAAAACAATAAAAATGTATCACTGATGATAGAAGTATTCCATATCATATCTCATTTTGACCTGGGCGGTGCGGAGAAGGTGGCGTTTGATATCGCCAGTTCCCCAAACCCTGCTATCCGATATCATCTCATCGAGGTACAACGGGGCAGTTCTGGCTATACGCCGAAGTTTATCGCCGATATGCAGAATATGAATATACATTATCACCGTTCATGGATACCCGACATTCACTACCATTATATCTTCGAGCGCATTGCCATGGTTTTCTTTCCGCTGTGGTTTATCTTCATCTATCTGAAATACAGACCAAGCGTGATACACGTGCATACCGAACTGCCAGACCAGGCTATCTACTACTTCCTGAAGCTGTTTCCATGGACGCAGAAACATTTCCGCCTGGTACGCACCATTCACAATACAGTGCTCTGGACGGGCAGAAAGCGGAAAGGTATGCGGATAGAGAAACAGCTGTTTCAACCTCAACATGCCAATGTAGCGATATCCGACTTGGTACGCGACCAATATCAGCTGGAGTTCGGCGCTACCGCACCTATTATATATAATGGTATCAGTGCTGTAAGTCAACTGCCGTTTGATACTATCCGTAAGGGCAAAATCAATATTCTCTTTGCCGGGCGCATGGAACCGCAGAAGGGTATCAGCACCTTAACAGACATCATTGGAAGTCTGAAGGATGATGAAAGATATTTCTTCCACGTCATCGGCAAGGGACCGCTGCAACATCAACTGCAACAAGCTCTTGAGGGATGCCGCAATGTGGCCGTCTATCCCGTGGTGTACCATCTGTCAAGCTACCTCGCATCCTTTGATTATCTGTTGATGCCGTCGGTACATGAAGGTCTCAGCATCCTCGCCATGGAAGCAGGTATCCAGCGGTTAGCCAACATCATCAATGACTGTGCGGGACTCAAGGATGTACTGCCTGACGACTGGCCACTCAAAGTACACGACAATGACCTGCAACAATACTTGAAACTGTTTCGTGAGGTGCTGCCCTCAGCCGACAGAAAGGCACTGGGCGACGAAGCCTTCCTATATGTAAATCAGCACTACAGTCTGCAGCGGATGCAGCAGCAATATGAACAAATCTATCTACAAGGATGAACGTATATTACTATCATTTAGGTGATATTCCTAAGTTTCTGGAAGCATATCACGCAGGAAAGATGCCCAGTCATCTGCTGTATGGTGCTCTGCAACTCCCCAAGCATGGTATCCACGTGATTTTCCATCAGGCGCCCTACAATCCATGCAGATGGAAACAGTCTCTACGCACTGCCTGGGAGGTACTGCGCCAATATCCCCATTTCGATGCCTTGTACGTGACCCAGTTCCGTGGCATGGAACTCATTATTTATTTGCGTGCACTGGGGTTGTTCCGCAAGCCCGTTGTGGTATGGCATCATACGCCCATCGTCCGATCTGCCAATCCTGTCCGTGAGATACTTGCCCGCCTCTTTTATCGGGGCATGGACCAGGTGATATTCTTCTCCCGTCATATCTATGAGGAATCGCTCAAATCCGTAAAGGCCAATCCCAAACGGATGAATGTGGTGCCCTGGGGGGCGGATCTGGAATATTATGACCGGATAAAGCGTACTGTCGCATCAGAGAATGCCGAGGTACTTGAAGCATCAGACTCTGTGGAATCTCCAGATACAGCGTCTAAGAGTGGATTTATCTCCAGTGGAATAGAAAACCGCGACATGGACACGCTTGTGGAAGCCTTCAATGCGACGGGGGCACCTCTGGATATCTACGTGAGCGAACAATACAACGGCACCGATTATCGTAAATGGTTCAGCAGACTGCATACGGAAGAAAATATCCATGTACATTTCATCCAGCACTTTGAGCATCGCGAACTCACCGCCATCGTTTGTCAGCACGCGGGCATCGCCATCTGCTGCAAGGAGACGAACTATACCGTAGGTCTCACCACGCTGGTAGAGGCTTTTGCCCTGGGCATCCCCGTTATATGCAGCAACAATCCGCAGATACCGGTGGATATTGCAGGTTCGGAGTGCGGAATCACCCCCGCTTACTATGACGCTACAGCATGGGAAACAGCCATCCGCCGATTACAGGAGCATCCTGATGTGGCGCAGGAGATGGGCAGGAAGGGCAGACTGCTGGCGGAGAAAGAATACAATATAGAAGTTTGTGCCGCTCGTGTGGCGGAGATACTCAGGCGCACAAAAAAAAGGTAGCTGACGTATCAGTTACCTTTTTTTTATGATATGTTCGGATGTATGCCACTCCTTATCCTACCTGACTGCCTGGTTTCACTTCGCCCAATGTGGAAGTGACGGTAAGACTGCCATCAAAGTTGACAGCACTCAGAATCATA
>DAIRCP010000174.1:0-2865 GCA_036796635.1 Prevotella sp.
CCTCATACCAGACTGTGACAAGCAGTACCTCTGCGATGAGCGACGGGTGGTATGTAGTAAACAGTAACGAAAACGTATCCGGGTCAATAACCATCAGCGGAACCGTGAATCTTATTCTTTGCGATGGCTATACGCTGACCGTTACTGATGGTATAAGATGCCTTGAAGGTTCAACTTTAAATATTTATGGGCAATCAAATAATACAGGTACACTGAAATCATCAGCTACAACGCAAGAGGTTTCGGGAATAGGTGGTGAAGGAAACCAGATTCCTGATGCAATCACGATCAATGGAGGTACCGTGACTGCGCAAGGTGCACTATTGGGAGCTGGAATAGGTGGATCATATACAATTAACCACATAACGATTAACGGTGGCAAAGTGACCGCTACAGGAGGTGATTATTGTAGTGGGATTGGAGCAGGACATTATCATCTGTCAGGAACAATCACGATTAACGGTGGCAATGTAACCGCTACAGGAGGTATTCAGGGTGGAGCTGGAATTGGAACAGGAAAGATTAGCTTAAGCGAGAACTTGAACCCTGATGGCGCAATCGTAATCAATGGTGGCATTATAAATGCAAAAGGAACAGATGGAGGCGCAGGAATTGGCGGCGGCAAACATTATAATGTACCCTATGTCACTATCAATGGTGGAACAATTACGGCATCAGGTACAACTGGAATAGGAGACGGAGACCAGTTCAATGTAGGCTACCGTTACCCAAATACCTCATTGATTATCACAGGTGGAAACATCAAAGCGACAACAAACGTGACTCCTACTAATGGGACTACTTATGGCAGTCAAACAGTCAACAGCATTGCCAAAACCTCATTAGAAGATGCCATTTCGTTGACTAAACGAGAAACAGCTTATACTTACAACCTGACTGATGTAAAAGCTATTGATGGAAACTATTACGTCTGGTTGCCATTTTATTCAGTCACTTGGAAAAACAATAACGGAACAATACTGAAAGAAACAGATTTGAGTTATGGTGAAACAATCAGCAATTATGATGGGGCTACACCAACATTAGATATGAAAGGCTTTACCGGTACTTTCAAAGATTGGTCTCCCACGTTTACAAATGGAGCAACAATAACTAGCAATGTCGTCTATACCGCCACTTATGATTTAACGTTGAGCTTGCCTACCGAAACAATTAATGGTGCCACATATTATGAGATCTCGAAACAAGAAGACTGGGATGCTTTCTCTACTGCGGTCAATGTCATATCGCCTTCAACCAACGGTATCATGACTGCCGATGTGGATCTGGGCACCGACCAGACCATGGTGGGGACAAGTAGCAGTCCTTATGCCGGCATATTCGATGGTAACGGAAAGACACTGACCATCAACTATACCAATAACGCAAGTGAATGTACTGCACCTTTTAGATATGTAAACGGCGCTACCGTTAAGAATCTGAAAGTGTCCGGAGCTATTGCCACCGATCAGAAATATGCGGGTGGCTTTATCGGACTGACAAAAGGCTCTACAAATATACTCAACTGCCATAGCGATGTAACCATTAACTCCACGGTGAGTGGTGACGGTACTCACGGCGGACTGGTAGGCAATTTGAGCGAAGGAACGACCACCGTCAACAACTGTCTGTTTACAGGTGCCATCAACGGTTCTTCCACAAGCTGCTGCGGTGGTTTCGTAGGTTGGAGAAACGGAACACTAAACGCTTCCAATTCGCTGAATGCCTGCACATACACTGTCAGTTCAGATGGAGGTGCCACCTTCTCCAGAAATGGCGGCACATTCACCAACAGCTACTATGTAAATGAAAACGGAACTGCACAGGGCACACCGAAGACGGCTGCCGAGATTGCGGCTACCGCAACGATGGCATCTCTGCTTCAAGGCTCGCAGACGGATGAAGAATACTGGATAGCCGACCCCACACAGACGGCTTATCCTATGCTGAAGTGCTTCGCTAAGGCCGCACAAGTAACAAAGAGCGACGACCTCGCCGCCACCTATTATAACAGTGTGGCTTGGCAGAAGCCTGCAGGCTTGCAGGTGTTCACCGTCAATACAGTCGCTTCGGGCAGCGCTACAGCCACGGAATACACGGGCAGCGTGGTGCCTGGCGGTACGGCGGTACTCGTGAAGGGCAACAAGGGCGACTATACGCTCAACTTCGACCGCACATCCACAGATGCTGCCGTATCGGGCAATCTGCTACGGGGCAGCGACCTCTCTGCCACCACGGCAGGCGACGACGCGACGAAGACATACTCGTTCTACAAGTTATCATTGGATGCCAACGGAGCAACCGGTTCGCTCGGCTTCTATTACGGAGCTACGGGCGGCGTTGCCTTTACAAGCAATGCGCACAAGGCTTATCTGCCGATATCCTCTCAGGGAGGTACCGCCAAAGGATATATACTCTCGTTCGGTGACGAACCGACGGGCATCTCTTCCCTACCCGACGACACGACTGAGAGCGGTGCATGGTACACCATCAGCGGCATCCGTCTGAACGGGAAACCGACCACGGGCGGCCTGTATATCAACAACGGTAAAAAAGTAATCATCAAATAACAGGATAGAAATGAAAAGAAAACAATATATCAAACCGAAATCCAACGTCTGTCAAGTAATGACATCCAATCTCATGGACAACCAGTCGGTCCCCGTCAATCAGACTCCAGGCGGCACTCAGCGAAGCAAACGTAGCATGAACTGGGAGGACGACGATTCTTTCGAAGAAGAAGATAATAATATATAAATCAAACCGTAACATTACGCCCCGCCGCTTTACTCTTCGTAGGAGAGAATGAGCGGCGGGGTCTTTTTATACTCATAATACAATAAAAATATGGGGAATTGTTTGTAT
>DAIRCP010000175.1:0-2851 GCA_036796635.1 Prevotella sp.
TGAAGCGCACGGTGAAGTTGGGCGAGGCAGGATTCGACTATGTGGAGGTAATCAGCGGACTGAAACCGGGCGACCACGTGGTGGTGAGCGACATGAATGACTACAAGGAAAAGAGCGAACTGAAGGTGAAGAAATAAGAAAAGACAGCACTGATGAATCAGAAAATATATCTGCGTCAGGCATGGACGCTCATGAAGCAGAACAGACTGTACTCCGCTATATATATTGTAGGCACAGGTCTGTCGGTAGCACTGATGATGGTGGTGTTCCTCATCTATTACATCAAGTTTGCCCCGATATATCCGGAATACAACAGAAATAAGACGCTGGTAATGAAAGGCATCTCCGTCGAGATGAAAAACGGAATGTTGGCTAATAGCCTGTCGTATCATATAGGCCATGACATCATCCCCAATATGAAATATGTGAAGGATGTGGCGATGGTTCATTCGGGCAGTGATTATATCAATGACAAACTGATCGTGATGCCCAGAGGCAAAGAGAACATCACGGTGGCACCGCTGTATGTGAACGACGGTTTCTGGCGCGTGTTCACCTTCGACTTCATCAGCGGCAGACCATTCACAGCTGCCGATGAAAGAGCGCAGAGAAACAAGGCAGTCATCTCAGAATCGCTGGCGAAAAAGGTGTTCGGCTCTGCTGATGCGGCAGGCAGATACCTGGAAAACAACGGTCGCAGATACGAAGTGGCGGGAGTGGTGAAAGATGTATCGGCCGCTACGCCTGCTACGTATGCGGATATATGGATGGTGATACCGAAGTCGGAAGGTGCCGAGAGCGACAATGTGTCGATTGATGCCAACGGTCTGGACGTAGGCAAACTGAAGATAATGGGCAGTTATTATTGCTATATGACAGTGAAGAAAGACGGTGAACAGGCTCTCCTGAAAAATGAAATCACACAGTACGTCAGGAAGTTATCCCTGCTGCACAGAAGAGACAGCGTATCGTTTAACCTGGAAGGGCAGCCGGACACATACGCGGAAAACAGTATCCGGACATTTAATAACACCCCGATAGATTACAGGGCAAAGATGACGGATTTCCTGGTGATGATGTTTGCCTTACTGTTTGTGCCCGCCCTCAACCTGTGCGGCATGATATCCAGCAGGATGGACGGCAGGATGAGCGAGATGGGCATCCGCAAGGCATTCGGCGCACGGAGGAAGACGCTGCTGGGGCAGATACTGAGCGAAAACATGGTACTGACGGCAATAGGAGCACTGCTGGGACTGCTGATGTCGTACCTAATCCTTGCAGCAGCGAGCGACTGGATACTTCAGATATTCGATACTTTCGGCAAAGACAATCATGTGGATATCACCCTGGAAATGCTATTCAACCCAGTTATCATCGGCATCGCCGTGGCAGTCTGTTTCGTACTGAACCTTGCTTCGGCAGTGCTTCCTGCCATGCTCTCGCTACGACATGACATCATCAGTTCCATCAATACTAAAAGATAAAAGCATCATGATACAACTCACATTGAAGACCTTATGGAACCAACGCAGAAAGAACGGATGGATCCTGATAGAAATGATACTCGTGGGCTTCTTCCTCTGGAAGGCAGTGGGCGTGATTTTCCTGACAGAATACACGGCTCATATATCGCCCGGCTACAATGAACGCGGCGTAATGCATATAGAACTGAAGGAATGCGAAAGCGACCATGACCGATATAATCCGGCGGCAGACAATGACTCGGCAAGGATGGACAACCTGAGACAAATCATCAATACCATACGCGAATGTCCAGAAGTGACGAGCTTCTTCATGCTTCAGGGCAGTGAGGCGATACCCAATTACGACAACTATCAGTCAGTGGGCATCAAGATAGACACTACGAACTGCCAAGTTCAGCTATACAGTGAAGTGTGCTATGAAGGTGCAGACATATTCGGTACTTACGGGATACGTGATGCCTATACAGGCAAGGAGATGCAGATGAACCCGACTGTGCCGGTGGAAAAAAGCATTTACATCTCCAAGGGCCTGGCAGACAAATACTTCAAGCATGCAAATCCTGTGGGGAAAGTGTTTAAGATGAACGGCGACAACGGTCAGCGGAAGGTGGCTGGGGTATTCAGTGATGTTCAGACCAGAGATGATATGGTCCCCCAATTCCTCGCCATCACCCCCTGTCAGATGGATTCCACGAATATCAGAGGGTATGTGGCATTGTGCTTCCGCATCAAAGCCGATGTGGATGAAAAGGCATTCGAGGAACATTTCCGCCAGGATATAGCCCCCCGCCTGTCTGTAGGCAATTACTACATGGTGCATCTGCAAAGTCTGAAGGATATCCGGAAGAATTACGAAAAGGTATATACCGTCAACACGCTGTATTACAATATCCTGATGTCGGTATTCTTCCTGATCTGCACTTTCATCGGTATGGTGGGTACATTCTGGATACGCTGCAACAACCGTCGCGGTGAGATAGGCATCATGAAGTCGATGGGAGCATCGGAGCATCAGATTGTGCGGCAGTTTGTGATGGAGTCATGGGTGCTCACCTCGGTGGCATTTCTGGCAGCTGTCTTATGGCGGCTGAATGTGGCTGTGTTCAATGATTTCTTCCATGTGGACAGTCTCTATTCAGATTCGGCGTATCTCACCTATCATCGCATCTCGCTCTTCCTGATATACTCGGTGCTTACCTACCTCATCATGCTCATCATCGCACTGGTAGGTACTTACATCCCAGTGAGAAGAGCCGCCAGGACACTGCCTGCAGATGCACTGAGAGACGAATAAAGAAATTAATAAAAATAAAAAAATACGATTATGATTACATTAAAAGGTATCAACAAAATCTACCGTACGGACG
>DAIRCP010000176.1:0-2787 GCA_036796635.1 Prevotella sp.
TCCGTACCATCATGAGTTTTATACACCTCCGTGCGCAGATTCTTCTCCGCACAGGAGCTTAGTCCGAATAACGTGGCCATCATCATCAATATCAGTCCTTTCATATCATTACAGGTTTAACATGTATATTTCAGAGATATGCAGAAAACCAAGTCTCATCATATCCTTTCGCAAAAATAATGATTTTAGTTGATACCTCCAAGAAATATCGAGAATAATATTTATTTTCTTAATGTGTCAAATACTTTTTGTTTCGTAACATCTAATAAATTAGTGCACATTGTCCCTGGATACCTATCAGATTATTGTGTATATTTGCAGCAATAACTCATTCCATAAAATACAATGATGAAATTAATTCTTGCAGCTGCCTCACTTATTAGTTCGATGGCAGTTCATGCCCAGAACCCGATTATTCATAATCAGTACACAGCTGATCCTACGGCACGTGTATTCAGCGGTAGGGTATATCTGTTTCCGTCACACGACATCATCAGTCCTGTAGAACCGGAACGAAAATGGTTCAGTATGGCAGATTATCATGTCTTCTCATCCGATAATCTGGTGGACTGGACGGACCACGGTGTCATTTTAAGTCAGCAGCAGGTGCCATGGGGAAAGACGGACGGATACTCCATGTGGGCACCTGATTGCGTGGAGAAGGGCGGAAAATATTATTTGTATTTCCCCGATGCACCCAAAGAGGGGCGCGGTTTCTCCATCGGCGTGGCAGTTGCCGACAATCCTGCAGGTCCCTATCATCCTGAAAAAGAGCCTGTCAAAGGTGTGATGGGCATAGACCCGTGCGTACTTCAGACCACATCGGGCGAAAACTATCTGATATGGTCGGGCATGGGACTACGGTGTGCACGATTATCAGATGATATGCTTTCGATAACGGGCAACCCCATGAGACTCGACGAAGGATTACCCAAGGGGTTCAAGGAAGGACCGTTTGCTTTTGAGAGACAGGGAAAATTCTATCTTACCTATCCATGGGTACAGGATAGCACAGAAACGCTGGCTTATGCCATGAGCGACAGTCCCATGGGTCCATACACCTTTCGGGGGCTCATCATGAATGAGTCGCCAGTGGGGTGCTGGACTAATCACCATTCGCTGGTAGAGTTTCAAGGGGAGTGGTATCTGTTCTATCATCATAACGATTATTCACCGGATTTCGACAAAAACCGAAGTGTGCGTATAGATAAGGTGAGATTCAATGACGACGGTACCATCCAGCAGGTGATGCCCACACTCCGTGGCGTAGGCAACACACCAGCCACATCAAGGATACAACTCGACCGTTATACCGCCATCAGTCCCATAGGTACATCCATTGACTTTCTCAATCCAAGAGATACATTTCAGGGCTGGTATTTAAGTCTGTCACGTGGCGGCACGTGGGTAACATATCATCGTGTGAACTTTACCACACCAGTGAATCAAGTAGTGCTGCGCATGCGGACCAGCGGGTGTGTATTATCCATATCCAGCGGCAGTCAAAAGGAAATAGCCCGGATGGAAACACATAAGTCTGCAGATACTTGGACTGATTTCACCATTCCTCTGGAGGATACAGATATCCATGGCATACAGAATCTCCGAGTGAGCCTGTTGTCAGGTAAAGCCGATATCGACTGGATAAGCTTCCGCTAAAATACTACTCAAAAAAGATGGCAGTTCCATATAAATTTCGTAATTTTGCACATCTAAGCAATTACTTCTATTGAAAAATAACAAGTTGATAATGACATGGAACTGACGATTAAGCGATATGAGGATTTAAGTCTTGACGAACTTTATGAGATACTCCGGACCAGGGCAGCAGTGTTCGTAGTAGAGCAGCAGTGTCCCTATCAGGATTTAGACTGCAGAGACAGACAGGCATGGCATGTATTCTATCATGATGAGCATGGCATAGCCGCCTATCTGCGTGTGATAGATGCAGGTGTCCAGTGTCCGTCAGTAGCCATCGGAAGGGTTATCACCACCCGACGCGGAAAAGGATTTGGCCTGAAGATTCTGCAAGAAGGTATCCGAGTGGCCGAAGAAAAGATGAGTGCCACATCCATCGAGATAGAGGCTCAGGTTTACGCCAAAGGTTTCTATGAGAAGGTAGGATTCCGTCAGACATCAGAAGAGTTTCTCGAAGATGGCATTACACACATCAAAATGACAAGATAGCCGGAGCCTTACAGCTTATTTTGTCAGAGTATCCGAGTGGAATTCTCTATATCTTTAATTCTTCCCCTGTATTCATTGAATATAGCAATATTACTTATTTCCATTCTCCGGTGCTTACTGATGTCAAGAAACTCAGACTCACGCTCTATTCCAACATAACTCCGACCAAGAAGATTGGCAGCAATACCTGTGGTACTACTGCCTGAAAACGGATCGAATACTGTTGCTCCGGCTTTTGTGGATACAAGTATGATATTCGTCATCTGCATCAACGAATCTAAAATCAAGTAAATCGGTTAATCCTTTCTTCCGTACCTATCGTATGATACGTTAGCGGGATTCCATTTATTCTTGGTCTGCACTTCACCATCCGGATAACCTATCTGTATCACATTGAGAGGTATCATGTTGTCGGGCAGCGATATGGCGATGCTCACTCTCTGCATGATATGTGTCACGGGGAATACGGCTGTCCAGATTCCTCCAAGACCCAGGGCATGTGCGGCAAGAAGTATATTTTTCTGATGCAAGCAGACCATCGCGGAAGATCCATTCCTTGCCCATCTGTACGGTCTTATCCATATCCATGCAAACTACGAT
>DAIRCP010000177.1:0-2773 GCA_036796635.1 Prevotella sp.
GAATCGGTATATTCCAGTACGGCATTGGAAGCATCGATATCACTGTTGGTGAATGTGATATCTGTCTGTGTAGGGATGATAATGCTCTTGGACGTATATTTAAGAGGTGGCAACTTGACAGCAAATTCACCGGTCAGGGAATCTGTCTCAATGGTTATCACATTCTTATTTTCTGCCACATAAGCCATACCAAGACTATTCACTGTCTCGAAAGTACGCTTGGAAGTATCCTGTACATACTGATAGGAATTTCCTGTTGTCTCTCTCTTGGCATGAATATAGATAGCCTTGTCGGGATCATCCTTAAAGTCAAGCGTGATAACAGCTTTACCGATGTTGGCATTTCCTTTACTCAAGCCCAATGGCTTAGCAAACTCCACGTCACCACCAGCCACACGGCCGGCAACGACTACAGTGGTATTATCAAAGAAGTCCAGATTGGATACAGCACTTTCAAATGTATGCTTTGTACTTACATTCAGACTGTCTGTAGGATAACGGCCACCACCGTCAAAGGTATGTCCTGTCTTCTTGATAGAGATAAAGTGGTCACCGATAGGAACATCCACAGAATATGTACCGTCAGAAGCGGTCATCACTGGTTCACCATCCTTAGAGGCGATGGAACCGTCCACATAGATGTATGCTCCTTCCACAGGAATGGTGGTATTGGTATAGCGTACCTTACCACTTACCGGGAATGAACTATTATCCTTGAAATCTACACCTGAATAGACAAGTGAGCTCAAACTGAAGAAGCGACTTGAGGTAGATGGATTAAAAGAATGTACTCCCAATGTAGGAGTAATCACATAGTTGGTACCTTCACCGGAGAAGGGAATACCACGTACCATATAGTTACCGTCAGCATCTGTATAGGCACTGAGGCTCAACTGTTCGGCACTTGGCACAATCTCACTGCTTGTGGCAGCAATTTCCATTTCGCCCACACGACTATTGGCGACACCATTTGTCTTGCTGTAGTCGTATGTTATGGTCTGGGTACCCAGATTCTCATCCATAGGCCAGTAGATGGCTAAGCCGTCTTCTGTACCTGCAAGTGTATGATTATAATTCTTACTGATTTCTGATTCAGAGAGTGCCCGATTAAACAAACGGAATTCATCAACATAACCGCTATAAGGAGTACCACAACCTAATTCTGCATAATTTCCGAAAGCCAAGCACTTAGCACCATTAGGTACAGAAATAGAGGCTAATTTACGTTTATACGATTCGCTTTTATCACCACTTTTTCTATAAATTGTAATTACTTTATCGCTCGCTGTATAAACAAAAGAAAGATGAGTCCATTCTCCTCCTGCTATATTAAAAGAACAAAAATATGTTGTACGACCTATTTTGGGGGCTATTCCATAATTTCCAGATTTCAGTTTAATCAAGTGTATTGAAAATGTATTTTCAGCATCAAAAAGCAAATAACGTGTATCTTCCGTTCCCATTTTTAAACTATCAGGATTGAGATACATCTGAATTGTGAAATCCTTATCAAAAAAATTATGTAAATCCGCATTTGAAGCTTTATACTCGATACCAGACTTAGCCTCACCATTTAACTTAAGAGAACGGAACTGAGAAATAGCTTTTCCGTCAGTATTATTTGGTGATAAAGAAATTTTTACGCCTTCAACAGCTGTTCCAGAATTATAATAGACACGTCCAGAGACGACACCTGTTGACATACCAAAGCCATCTGTGCTTTTATAAGATTGGCCTGTTTGCAGATCATCCTTATACAGTAAGCGATACTGATAGTAAGAACCCGGAGCAGCAGTTTGGTCTTCGTAGCTATATAAAGATTCTGTACCAGATATAGCATATACAGTAACGTAAGCACTTTCATCAGAGCTTCCTAACGGACGACGCTGCAAAGTAAAATGAGTAGCATCAGATCCAACTTGTTTGACAGTCCACTGCAATTTAACTACACTAGAGTAAGTACCACGAGAAGCTGTAAATGCTAATACATTTGTACCTCCCAGTAAGTTACCTGATATATCTTCACTTAAATAATCTTTCTCCTGAACATGCATGGACAGGCGGTAATAGTAAGCTTGATGAGGTTTTAAACCTTGTTTATCTTCAATACTATCACCTTCAGTCTGTGGATTAGTAATATTAATGTCATTGCCTAGCTTTGTCCAAGTCTTTTCATCTGTTGAACGCTGAACTTGCAATACATACGTTTTACTTCCACTTGCATCAGTGATTTTCGTATGATTCCATACTAATCTTATTTTAGTACTATCGCATACTGTATGCACATTACTAAAAGCAAAAGTACGATTTAACTGATAGGTTATACTATCACTCAATCCTTCTGCATCCTTATCTGTATTGACTGTCCAGCCATTCGGCACAAAACATACGGTATATATATACTGCGTTTTTTCATTCACAGATTCATCATAATACTCTTTGTCTGTATCATCTATAAAACTAGAAGTAGTATATGATAAATCTTTTGCTATTATTTCCTGAGAAGAGTTATTACCAACTTTTTTCCGGAATACATACCATGTTCCATTTTCATCTACATGGTCCTTGTCAGATATCTCTTTAGACCATGAAATTTTCACTTTCTTGGTATAAGCATCAAGAGTTTCCACCGTCACATTCTTTGCGCGGGGATAACCCGAAAACGTTACGGAACCATAGTCTTTGTAAAAGGTGATATTACTCTCTATCTTATTATCATTACTATACCCCCACCATTTCATTGAAGAGCCTTTATAATTATATATACGAGGAT
>DAIRCP010000178.1:0-2737 GCA_036796635.1 Prevotella sp.
TATTTGCTAATATAGACGCGTACATATACTTAACATTCCATTTATATATTCAAAAGCTTAGTTGTTGTATGACATCATTGCCATTTCATACTGCCAACTATTTTTTTCGTTTACTTGCAAATTTTTTACTGAAAAAGTTTTAAATTACCGTATTTTAGAATACTTTTTTGGTGTTTTAGAACTATTTTACATCTGAAAAAGAAGAAAAATGTGCAGACTATATTTTCTTAAAACGTGCAAACTTGAGAAGTAATTGTTTAGTTCCTGCATTGCGGAATTTGACGGTAGCCTTCTGATTTTCTCCTACACCCTCCACATTGAGTACCTCGCCGATACCAAATCGCTGATGCTCTATCATACATCCTGGCTGTAATCCATCCGAAGACGAAGTGGAGAATGAAGACGAGGACGCAACTGCAGATGAAGGCGACGGAATGGCGCGACTGGCGGGTTTGAAATTAGCCGCAGGAATGGCAGGAGCCACTTCCGGAGGACTGGGACGACGCTGCTGCGAATAATCACCTTGGGCACGCGACTTCCGGGCATAACTACCTCTGGAAGAAGAAGCAAAAGATGAAGAATAAGACGATGAATAACCGGAGGAACGATAGGATTCCTCGGCTGGCATATTGCCCGCATCCACCTGCATGAACTCAGGCGAGATATCCTTGAGAAATCTGGAGGGACTGTCGAACTCTGTCTTGCCATAACGGTAGCGGCTCTGAGCACACGTGAGTATGCAATGCTTCTCCGCACGCGTGATGGCCACATAGAGCAGACGGCGCTCTTCTTCCAGTCCGCGCATGGAATCGACACACATCGGCGACGGGAAGATGTTCTCCTCCATACCCACAATGAAGACAGTGGAAAACTCCAGACCCTTGGCACTGTGTACGGTCATGAGCGATACCTTGGGCAGACTGTCGTCGCCATCACTGTCGAAATCGGTGAGCAACGACACTTCCTGCAGGAAATCACTGATCTTGACCTCCTGCTCACGGTCTTCCTCACGCCGGCTCTCCACAAAGTCCTGGATACCTCCGATAAACTCCTGCAGATTCTCCTGGCGTGCCAAATCATCAGGTTCGCGCGAACTATAGATGGAGGCACTGATGCCGCTCTGCGTAATGATATCGTAACCCAGGGTGTATGCATCATCTGCCTCTGCCCTGTCTATCCATTGCTGCATCAGCTGACGGAAGGATTCCAGTTTGGCCAGCGTACCTTTATTCACAGCCAACTGAAACAAGGCCGGTTGGCTGATGACCTGCCACAGACTCACACCGTAAGTGCTGGCCGCGGTGATGATCTTCGCTACCGTAGTGTCACCTATTCCGCGCGACGGATAATTGATAATACGCTTAAAAGCCTCTTCATCATCGGGATTGGCCACCAAACGGAAATAAGCAATGACATCCTTGATCTCCTTGCGCTGATAGAAGCTCAGTCCGCCATAGATACGATAGGGAATATTCATCTTGCGCATCTGCTCCTCGAAACTTCTGCTCTGGGCATTGGTACGATAGAGAATGGCAAAGTCAGAATAGGCACAATGGTCATCGCGCTTAATACGCACAATATCTTTACATACTATCATGGCTTCCTCCTGGTCGCTATAGGCTGGCTTGAGCGTGAGTTTCTCGCCGTGCTCATTCTTGCTGAACACGTCTTTAGGTATCTGTCGCTCATTGTGCTTGATGAGACTGTTGGCTGCCTGCACAATCAACTGGGTGGAACGGTAATTCTGCTCCAGTTTAAATTGTCTTGTATCGGTGTATGAACTAGTGAAATTCAGAATGTTATCGATATTCGCTCCACGAAAGCTATAGATACTCTGCGCATCATCGCCCACCACACATATCCGCTGATTTTCCTTGGTGAGGAGCGTCACTATCTGCTGCTGCACCCGGTTGGTGTCCTGATACTCATCCACCAGCACATATTGATAGATTTCCATATACTTCCTGCGCACTTCCTCATGCTCATTCAGAAGTCGAAATGTATTGACAAGCAAATCATCGAAATCCATGGCATTCGCCTGTCGGCACCGCTCGGTATATCGCTCATAGATGTGAGTTACCTCAGGACGCTTCATCTGTGCATCTTCCTGCGACATGGCGGAAGTGCCGTATTGAGAAGCCAATATCAAGTGGTTCTTGGCATTGCTGATACGCTCCTGTATATAAGAAGGTTTATAGAGCTTGTCGTCCTTATCGGCCAGTCCCATCTCCTTGATAATCGTCTTGACGAGCGAGAGTGAATCAGACTGGTCGTATATAGTGAAATTGGACTGATAGCCCATCATGGAAGCCTCCACACGGAGAATACGTGAGAAGATGG
This sequence comes from Prevotella sp., assembly GCA_036796635.1. Lineage (GTDB taxonomy): Bacteria > Bacteroidota > Bacteroidia > Bacteroidales > Bacteroidaceae > Prevotella. The sequence continues at coordinate 2,341 of DAIRCP010000178.1, forward strand.
AGTGAAAAGTGCCCATGGCGAGATAGCGTGCACGCTCCTGCCCTACCAGTCTGCCGATACGCGCCTGCATCTCGCGCGCCGCCTTATTGGTAAAGGTGAGTGCCAGTATATTCCAGGGCTTGTACCCCGACTCCAACAAATAGGCTATCTTATAAGTAAGTACGCGCGTCTTGCCGGAACCTGCACCGGCTATCACCAACTGCGGACCTTCGCAATATTCCACGGCACGGCGCTGACCTTCATTGAGCTGCTGTAGTATCTCTTCTTTTGTCATGAATGCAAAGGTACTACAAAAAGGACACAACACAAAATAAAATCCATTTTATTTTTCATGCAGACATGCCGCACACCTCATAAAAAGGTACTGGCATTTGGGGGTAAATCACCTGAGAAAGCG
>DAIRCP010000179.1:0-2728 GCA_036796635.1 Prevotella sp.
TATACAATTGAATCGTCTGATATAGTGCTCAATGAACCGACAAAGACTTACAATACATTTGCTGGCTGGACTGGAACGGATCTGACTGCGGCAACAAAGAGTGTCACAATTGCTCAAGGCTCAACAGGCAACCGAACATATACTGCCACATGGACTCTCAATAACTACCAAGTTACATACAATAGCAACGGCGGAACGGATGTACCAAGTCAAACTGTGACATATGGAGAAAAGACCACAAAGCCCACTACAGTACCTACAAGGACAGGTTACACTTTTGCTGGCTGGTACAGCGATAATACTTGTACGAACGCTTACGACTTCACGACATCTACCATTGTTGGCGACATCACGCTCTATGCAAAATGGACACCTTATACTTATACCATAAGATTCCACAGTAATTATGGCTCTACAGATAATACGACAACGCAGACTATCAATTATGACGAAGAGACCGCATTGACAATCAATAACTTCAATCATACGGGATACTGGTTCATAAAATGGACGACTGAAGCTGGCGGAACTGGCACATCCTATAAAAATGGGCAGAAAGTCCTTAATCTCTCTGATGTCAATGGTGCGGTGATTGACCTTTATGCGCAGTGGCAGGAAGGTGTTGACTATGTAGATGCTCAGGTTACAGATGGCAAAGTGACAACGTCATCGGCACGGTGCAACAATTTCACGACAGTGACAAGCAGTAATAGTGATATAGAGATGAGTAACGGATGGTATTTTGTGAATAGTGATGTGACCATATCCGGCAGAATTAACTTGTCTGGAACAGTAAACCTTATTCTGGGTGATGGATATACACTTACAGCGTCTGCTGGTATACATTGTGGTTCAGGAAGCACATTGAACATTTATGGGCAAACAGAAGAAACCGGAACATTGAAAGCCACTACATCAGTGTATACTAGAGCTGGTATCGGTGGAAATGACGCTGGCGATAACTGTGGTACAGTAACTATTAATGGAGGTACAGTGATTGCTTCTGGTGAAAACAATGGTTCTGGTATCGGGGTATATTCTAAAGATTGCGGTACTATAACAATAAATCATGGTATCGTAAACGCAACAGGAAACAAAGCTCCTGGAATTGGCAATGCTTGTACTGGAAGCATAACGATAAATGGTGGTGTCGTGAATGCGACAGGTGATAATGGATGCGTTGGTATAGGAACAGGCATCTATGACAATGGTGCATCTCTGAATATCGTTATCAACGGAGGTACGGTGAATGCCAATGGTTCTAAAGGTATCGGTTATTCAAGAAAAGGCAATGGTACAAAATTATTTATCAACGGAGGCAATGTAAAAGCAACAACAAATATTTCACCTACTACAGATGCTTCTCGCGGAACTAAATCTATTGATTGCATCACACTGTCATCAATTGATGATGTAAACTCGTGGGTAGGAAAGGTAAAAACCTATAACTACAATCTGACAGATGTGCAAGCAATTGACGGAAAATACTACGTTTGGTTGCCATTTTATACAATTACTTGGAAAAATAACGACGGGAGTATTTTGAAAACCGATGAATATGTAGGAAATGGTTCAGCCGTAAGTTATACAGGAGATACCCCGACACCTGTAATCCAAGGCCTTACGGGTACTTTCAAGGATTGGAACCCTACTGTTACTACAGCAACGTGCGATGCCATTTACACAGCTACTTATGATAAGATGAAGCTGACCTTGCCTACCAGAACGATTGATGGTAAAACATATTATGACATAGCGTCTGAACCTGACTGGTACGCATTTTCAACCATCATTAATCAGGGAACGCCATCTCTCAATGGTTTTATGACAGCCAACGTTGATTTGGGTAATAACCAGACGATGGTTGGAACAAGTACCAGCCCTTATTCCGGTATATTCGATGGTAATGGGAAGACACTTAACGTTAATTATAATGGAAAATCAGAGAAAACAGCACCATTCTCCTATGTCAATGGCGTTACTATCAAGAATCTCAAGGTAACAGGAAGTGTTATCTCCGATGGAAATCATTCATCAGGACTTGTCGGAGATGCAGGTTCATCGGCATTGACCATTTCCAATTGTGAAGTAGCTGCAAGAATCTACAGTAACTATAGTGGCGGCTTTATCGGACATGGACAAACGAGCAAACCTACCATTATGAACAGTATCTTCAGCGGAACAATTTTAGTAAACACTTACAGTGCCTGTTTTGTTGGCTGGGAGGAAAGCGGCTGTTCCATTAGTATCAAGAATTGCCTGGCTTTACAATCCAGTAGTAGCGTTAATGTAACAAGTACCTTTGCCTGTACAAAGAATGGAGGCTCTGCCACAATTGAAAATAGTTATTTCTGTGGCGGTTGGTTCAATAATACCCAAGGTACAAGTGTAGATCAAGCAACCATGGTTAGTGGCAAGGTAGCCCGTCTGCTGAATGGAGGTGACGGAACCAAGGAGAGTGCTACTGGTGATTGGGGACAAACGATAGGTACAGATGTACATCCTGTACCCCTGACTGCTGATAAGGCTAATGCCGTATATTGTGTGACAACAGACGGAACAAAAAATTATGGAAATACGAATGGAAAGATTTCACTTTCTGGCACAGGGTATGATGGTACTAAAATTTATAGTAAGTCATGGTCTTCAGGTGACGGGAAGACATATACAGATTCATATACCATTGCAACTGCGGATGCAACACTCACTTCATCAAACAATATAAATG
>DAIRCP010000180.1:0-2666 GCA_036796635.1 Prevotella sp.
GTTTCTCCAACGACTTGGCGATGTCTTCGGATGTTACTTCACCCATTGGAACCGTCTTTGTATAATACTTGCCATAACTGGAGTTCTTGCTGTTTTTGCGCTGCTCCATTTTTATAAATATTGCCATAAATTTATTTTTTTAGTTTTTAGAAGCTCTCTTAGAGAATTTATATTTTCTCCTACACTTCTTGATTTCTATCGTATTCTATTGATAATCAATTATTTAAGTAAAGTGTATAAGGATTTTTACATACACTTTCTTTTTGCTGTTTTCAATTACTTTGCATTTATGATGGTTTTAACGTGCTCCCGATAACCCATCCCACTGACATAGCTTAGCAATCCGAGTGACGTAGCTTAGCAATCCCAGTGGGATAGGTATGCTATCTAATTTAGATAGGTAGGTGAAACCAATGTTTTCACGATCCCTACTGACATTGTTCAATTTGATATGACATGCCTTTGTTCGTTCTTTTCGCATTATATCCCATCCTACGAAGCATTCTCCCTAATTCAACGCTGGTATTGCGGTTGGCTACAAAAGCGGGGAAACGAAATTGGAGCAAGTCTATGATGGCATCAACCTCCATATATTCATCTTCACTACAATCGTCGGCAGGGCGGAACAGGATTCTTATCATCTCCATCTGGTCGCGAACCTGCTGGTATGCCTCATTGTGACGCATATATTCCTCGCGTTCCTCGGCGGTGAAGAAATAGCGTTCGCCATTGTCCACTTCCTGTTTCACCTGCGCATACAGTTGGGCGTAATTGATGCCCGTGGCGTCTAAGTCGATGTCATCGCAATACACACAGATGAAACGGCGACTGCCGGTGGGGTCGGTCAGCGGACGTACATTATTGGTGGTGGCTATAAAACTCGCATAACGTCTGCGCTGCTCATAAGCCTTGCCATATAACGGACGCATTTTCACATCACTTTTTTGCAGCAGATACTTCAACAACGGCTGTTGCGAACGCGACAGAGAGTCATATTCATCGATATTGATGAGGGCGAAAGAAGTGAGTCCCAGATTGATGCCAGTCTCATTCTTGAAATCTATCTTGTCATTATAATAAGCACGCAGTTCGGGCGGCAATACGATAGAGCAGAAACTTGATTTGCCACATCCCTGGGGACCAATCAAGAGAGGAACGATAGCGTTGCCATGTATCTTGTCTTTTCCCATCCAATGGGCGACCATAGAGCGCATCCAGATGCGGAAATAAAATTCCCAATGGGGTAACTTGGTGCTGATGCGGCGTGCGAAAGGGGTGATGCGATCAGTCCCATCCCATGCGGGCAGATGGTCCAGATAGTCGTTCACAGGGTCATATTCGGGTATCATGTCACTTCCGATATATCGGCGTATGTCCTTGTCCCAACTGTCCAGACCAGCTTTAAGTGCTTTGACACTCATGCTGTTCATCGCCTTTTCAGTCAAGTCTTGGAAGGAAAAGTTAAAACCATCCTTCTCACGATATTGAGCCACACCGGTCATCACATTGAGCCGCATATCATAGTGGCTGTTGAGGAATGCCTCCGTACGATAAGTCACCAGTTGACTGGGTTTGACAAACTTCAACGGATAATTTTGGGTCAGTTCTTTGTGGTAAGCCTCTCTGAACACCATCTCCACCATGTCCTCGTCACCGTTCAGTTCCCGATTGAACATCACCAGTTTCTTGGCCATGCCGATGGGGATGCCGCTCACATGGCAGTTTTGTGCCAACTGTTGCAGTACGGCATTCACGTAGAGGGGGTCGTCCTGCTGACTATAACATTTCTCCTGCGCATCAAGCAGACAACAATGATAACAATGCAACTGCGACTGGAAAATATCATGCCCGGGAAGCACACGATCATCAAAATCAGAGATTTGAGGAATCTCCATCTGGATGGCAGGCTGACTGGACTCTTTGTCATCAGTCGCCATACTCAGCGCATCTGGATTGTACGCGATGCCGGCATCGGAACTGATGAGGCAAGTGCGGTCCAGATGAGGTTCAAACTTATCCACTGTTATATTCAGTTGCGCAGAGTAATGATAATGCAACTTGGCATACGCGTTGGTATGGAATCTGCGCAAGGCATCAGGGTCAGTAGGCGTTGGCGCATTTCGATACATCGAGGCGGCGCACACTATCTTGACAGAACGAGAGTCCGCCCCCACGAAAGTGCATAACGTATAAGGGATGAGGCCCGCCTCATTGCGGATTTCCTCAGCCGAGACGATGTCGGGCAGATTGTTCACCTCAAGGAGCACCCACGCATTATATGCTTTCATGCGCAAATCCTTCTGATAATGGTCATATTCGGCGGCGAAGCAGACCTCAGGCAGGCGTGCGATGAGGTCGTTGGCACCCTGAATTTTCCCATCATCATCTGTATAAGCATGTAGGGTAGAGTAATAGTGTCTTAGTTCAGAGATTTGTTTTTCATACTTTTTGGATTGGATGGTTTCCACCAACTCTTCCAATGCCATGCGGCGGAAATGTTTTTCGCCACGTGTTTGATTGATTGTCGTTATATACTTCAAATAATTATAATTTAAAAAATGAGATGCAAATTTAACAAAAATAATTGAGACTACCAAATGAAAACGGTATAGTTTTACAGAAAATATCGATTTTTAGCTAAAATTCGTGTAGGAGAAAGATTCTCC
>DAIRCP010000181.1:0-2411 GCA_036796635.1 Prevotella sp.
AGACGATATTCCAGCAGATGTCGCCCGCCATCGCCAGCATGATGAGTGCCAGCATAGAGATGGTGCGCAAGTCAGTATCCGCATTCAGCGACGACAACAATGAGGCCGCCCTATGGACCATCAAGAACGATGACATCGTGGATGACATCAACCACAAGCTCATCAAGGACACCATCCAGCAGCGCAATTACCCCGACGACATCCGCCATCTGCTCTTCACCTTCATCAATCTCAACGGCATCATTTCCAACATAGAGCGCATCGCCGACCATGCCACCAACATCGCAGAGGCCTCCATCTATACGAATGTAGGTGAGAACCTCCGCCATCCCAAGGCAAAATAGGACCTACGGTCAAAATCATCATAAACTAGAAATGCCCCCATTCAAGCGCAAGCTTGGACGGGGGCATTGAAATACGGCTGAAATCCGATTAAGCCGACAACGATTTTATGTCATACTTTTATCGGCCGGAAAGAAGAAAAAAGACCGCCATCAGCGAGATGAGCTGATGGCGGTCTTTGATATTGATTCGTTTATCCGGGGAATCCGGTTACTTCAGTACAGGACGCACACTGTAGCCTTCAGTACGTGATTTGTCGCCTATCAGATGACTGCCTGACTCGAAGGTCAGGGCACTGACGGACGAGGAGTTGGAATGGGTTGTAGAACACTGATAGCAGCCTTTCGCACCTACACTATAGGAAGCACCTGCCGACTTGTATCCCGCGGCAGGAAGAAAAATAGATTTTCCTGTAGATGTACTGGATGTACTCTTAATCATCCATACACGTCCTCACCCTTGCTGTTCTTCTGAGTAGTCCATGTCTTTGATCCGTAATTCATTAGTGTTTCCAGCTGTGCCTTTGTAGGCATTTTCCATTTGCCGCCCCACAGAATAGTGGCAATGTCATGATTGGCAGGAAGTGTAGCCTCAGAACCATTATAGTACCCACTTGGATTTGATTCGCTCCAAGGCTTGTTACTACCCGTAGTGGATTCATCGGAAATGTAAGTATATGCACTCGTCGCGCCCCATGCAAAGTAGTCGCCATAGTCGGCAGGCAGGCTTGCACCGATATTCGTGGTCGCCCATTTGATGCCGTCGGCAGTATCAAGTATCACATAATCATGGTCATTGACAGTGGCATCACCCGCAGAAGCAGATTCCGTCCACTCGCTGATGGTGTTATTGGCATTGATCAGATAACTCATCGTCTTGCCATACACCTGACCCGCTGTGTAGTCCACGTCCTTGCTGGCGATGGTAAAACTGTATGCCGAGTTGTCCGCTGCCGTCGCCACCACCTTCAGGTTCTGTGTGGTCTTGGGGTAGATGGGTATATATACGGTATAGACATTGCCGCTCACCGTAGGCGCTGCCGTCACATTGGTGGTCAGCTTGTCAGTCTCGCCCGGAGTCACAGTACCGTCGGCAGCGATGGTCACCGTCTGGTACAGTCCGCCGTCGCTCTGGATACCCACAGCCGTGAGCTCCTTGGGCGATGTGATTTTCACACGCACCACGCTGAGCACATGTTTGAGCCCCGTGACGCCCACCTGCGTGTCGCCACTCTTCAGCGATACCGCCGTGCCCATGAGCACATCATGACGGAGCGCATCTGCCATGGTGCCCTCCTGAGTGCCTGCAGCTATCATGATGGTGGTGACGCCCGCAGCGTCTGTACTTACATAGTTGGCAGACCCCGTACTGATGACGCACGGCACATAACTGGCACCTGCTTCTGGCAGACTGATATGGCCGGAGAAGGTACCCGATGAGGTACCCGCACCGCCGGTCAGCGTCAGGTCGCCATAACTGCCGTTGCCCGTCATGCGTATCACATCGCCGGTTTCCCATACAGCCGTGGCAGTGCCCGTGGTGGTGTAAGCCACACGTGTGGTGGCATCAGCGCCGGGAGTCTCGGCGGTAGCGGTCAGAACGGTGGACTGCGGATTACCGCCGTCCTCTTCTACATTACTGCTTGCACATCCGGCAAGTGTCAGTCCCATGATGAGGGCTGATAAAGTAATTGTCTTCTTCATTGTTGTTCCTCTACTTTTTGAGTTTTAGTTGGTTACCTGTGGTCATTATTTCCACACGTCTTCACCGTTCTTATCGGCATTATCCTCACTTACCGTCACATCCGTGGATGTAAGCGGTACACTGCCTGCCTGTCCAGTCTGACTTGTACTATCACCCATGATGCTATCCATCTTGAGCTGGTACACACAGACACTTGGTTTCACATAGCTCCGTCTTCCGGCAGAAGCAAGAGACACGTCTGTCTCTAATCCATTTTTTAACATATAATTTTGTTGATTTATAAATGATGAAAATTACTTCATTAACCTTATTATTTAAAAAACCACGCGAAATTACAAAAAAGGCTGAAACGGATATGAACATCG
>DAIRCP010000182.1:0-2245 GCA_036796635.1 Prevotella sp.
GCGGTACGGTGACGTATTGGGCTGCCAAGGTTTTGGCGCTCTGTAGACTGATGTCGGCTGCCGAGGTGCTGACAGTGGTCAGCATGGCTGCGAATATCGTGAGTAATGTCTTTCTCATTGTCGTATCTATTGTTTATTGTATTTCCTTGCATTTATCTCACCACCACCGCCTTACCCTTGCGGATATACATGCCCGGCGATGTGGGACGCACTGAGATACGAATACACTGCAGCGTATAATACGGGGCATTGTCATATGTCTATTTATTTAAGTCTTGCAACTTTTCAGGAATATTGTCCTTTCTTTATAGCCTTTCCAGCACTTCCTTAATCAAATTGCGCATGTATGCTTCATAATCCGTTACTGCATTCAGCGTACGCCTATTGGCGATGACAAGGCAACAAGTCATTGCCCGATGGCCGAGCAGACGTGCCAATCCCACCATGGCACTATTTTCCATTTCGAAATTGGTTATCTGAAGTCCTTTGTAAGAGAAATTTTCCACCATCTCGTTCTGCTTGGGATAGGCTAATGGGATGCGGAGTTCCCTACCTTGGGGACCAAAGAATCCACCACAGGAAATAGTGATACCCCTGACCATATCTGTACCTGCTATCTTATCCACAAGACTAGTATCGGCATTCACGACATAAGGGTCGCATAGGTTTGACGGCCACTGCATGTGTTTGGTGAATGCCGCTTCCATCTCAAGGTCACAAACACTGTCTCGACCTGCGTAAAAGTTCAACAGTCCCTCAAAACCGATACCTTTCACAGAAGCCACGAACGTGCCTGTAGGAGTGTTCAGTTGCAGACCGCCGCAAGTGCCTATTCTGATCAGGTTCAACTGTCGGAACTTCGGTTTGACGGTTCTCGTGTTGAAGTCTATATTAGCTAGAGCGTCAAGTTCATTGACTACTATGTCCATATTGTCGCATCCGATACCCGAACTGATAACCGTCACCCTCTTACCTTTGTAATAACCAGTGATGGAGTGGAACTCACGATGCTGGATGTCGCAATCTATGCTTTCAAAATTTTCCGCGACCAGTGGTACTCTGCCAATGTCACCCACAAGTATGATGTTGTCTGCCAACTGCTCCGGCTTGAGACTGAGATGATAGATGCTCCCGGTGTCGTTCAGAAGCAATTCTGAGTCAGAGAAATATTGCTTAGGAGTATTGCCACTTCCCGTTGCTTCTGTTTCTGCTTTTTCATAGGCGACGATGCTGTCCAACATATTGTAATTGATTGTTTGCATGCTACCTCTGTTCTTGTATATTTTCACGCCCTGAGCGTTGACTCCTATTGTGGCAATGCAAGCCAGTAATACGACTAGTAAATATGATTTTGTATTCATTATTTTGTGATTTTGACGGTTGCTGAATTGGTTTTGATAATATACATCCCTTTATTGAGTGTACTGATATTAATATTGAGATGTCCCTTTTCGTCGGTGACAAACGATTTTACATTTTTACCGTCAGGCATATAGATGCCCACATACGAGTAGGCTTTCTGCCCGTCAATATTGATAACATCGCGATTTTTCATCACAGTCCCCAGGGAATTCTCCGTCATTGTCTTTCCAATATCAGTAGAAGTGTTGTTGCCGAGCGTATATTTATGTACATACTCTCGAGCTACTTCAATGCTTTTGATACTGCCATTGTCTAGTCTGTTGATACAGACGGTCTTTTCAGTGAATGATACTACAGGCTTCTGATTCACAGGGATTGATATTAGACTCCCGTCATTCATCCAGACCTCAAGTGACGAAGGCACATCTTCCGTTGAATCAGCCTTCACAAGCGATGGAAAAATTATCAACCATAACAAAATCAAATATTTTATTTTCATAAATATCGACCCTTGAATTTGTGTCGGGTGCAACTTCTATTTATTGTGTTTCTTAAAAATTAAAATATCCATTTATTTCACCACCACCGCCTTACCTTTGCGGATATACAGTCCCGGTGATGTGGGACGGGCTGAGAGACGAATACCCTGCAGCGTATAGTACGGGGCATTGTCGTCACTGCCTGTACTTTCGGTGACAGACTGCACACTGATACCAGTAGGGATGTCCGACGTGATGAAGAAACAGGGATGATTCTTATCCAATGGCTGCCATTCGGTGTCATCACCTTTAGGGCTGCCACCGTCTTGCCTGCCGCCTTATTCTTTGAGATGTACTGGCTCACAGCTGTCAGCCAGTCCTGCAACTGCACGGGCACATGGTCC
>DAIRCP010000183.1:0-2204 GCA_036796635.1 Prevotella sp.
GATAGGTATCCACCTTCTGGGTATCAGGATTCAATACGTATGCACCATAACAGTTGATATAAGGAGTGCGGCGGGTAACACGGGCACCCAAGTGGTGCTGAGTGATAATCTCCACGGCGAAATGATTTTCCTTGATATCGATATCCGGACAGTTGCGCACAGCCTCCATCAGACCGCGCTGGATTTCTGCACCCGTATCATCGGCATGATGAAGGATGCGGAACTCGCTGTGACCGCCCTCACGGTGTAGGTCGAACTTGCCGTCCTGCTGCTTATCGAAGTTGACGCCCCACTGCACGAGCTCCTTGATCTGCTCCGGTGCCATGGTGACAACCTGCTTCACTGCTTTATAATCGCTGATATAATCACCAGCAATCATTGTATCCTGTATGTGCTTGTCGAAGTTATCCACTTCCAAGTTGGTAACTGACGCCACACCACCTTGTGCGAATGACGTGTTAGCCTCGTCGAGCGAGGTCTTGCAAATCATACACACCTTACCTTTATGCGCTCTGGCTACTTTCAGGGCGTAACTCATACCGGCAACTCCTGAGCCGATAATCAGAAAATCATACTTATAAACCATTGAGTTTATTCTTATCTAATTTCAATTTTAAGAACAGGTGTTTTTATCTATAAAACAGCCCCATTCTCTCAGAATTAATTCTTAATTCGTTGCAAAAGTAATAATTAATCTTTAAAATGAGTAATAAGAGAGGGATTTTTTGTAATTTTGCAGCGAAATTTAAGGTTATATAGTCTTTTAGACTATCAAACGGTCGTAAAAACGACAATAATATAAGGTAATAAATCAAAGTTATGGCAGATAGAACTTTTCATAAGCGCTTTACGCTGACGGCACGTATCGGTGTGGCGGTGTTCGCAATCCTGGCTCTCTACTTCTTCTGGGTCAAACTGGCTATCATCGGCATCTTTGTGGCTATCATCATCGTGGGCATGATAGAGCGCATACTGAATACAACCTATACCTTCAAGATGGTAAAACCGATAGACCTGGATGAGGAGATGGAATATCTCATCATCAATGAGGGCAGGTTCTCTTCCAACAGAAATGTGCCGCTATGTGATGTCATTGATGTACACATCGCCAAGACTTTCTTCGGATTAGACCATTGTGTGGTCATCGAATACGGACATAAGAATATTGTGACCGTTCAGCCGGATAATGAAGAGGCATTTATGGAGAGAATCAAAAATAAATAATTTCTTTTAAGTTCAGGTGAACTGATTGTGATGAAAAAGATAATATATATGATGTTGGGTCTGATGATGGTATGGATATCCGTACCGGTGCAGGCCCAGAATGTGATTGAAGATGAGGGAATAGAAACGGTTGATGAGGAGGATGTTTCCGACTCTACACTCGTTGACTCCCTGGCAGCGGATACGCTGACGCAGAAATTGCCTTGGCCAGAATCGGTGAAGGTGGGTATTGATAAACTCCTTGAGAGCAAGATGTTCGAAACATCACAGGTAGGACTGATGGTCTGGGACCTGTCTGCTGACTCTTGTATCTATCAGAGAAATGAACGACAGCTGATGCGTCCGGCAAGTACGATGAAGCTCTTGACAGCCATCACCGCACTTGACAAGTTGGGTGGTTCCTATCAGTTCAAGACTCAGTTGAAATATACCGGAACCATTGAGGACGGTGTGCTGACGGGTGATGTTTACTGTGTGGGAGGTATGGATCCCCGTTTCAACAGTGATGACCTGACGGCATTTGTCAACAGTCTCAAGGATATGGGTGTGGATACCATTCGTGGTAACGTATATGCCGACCGTTCGATGAAGGATGCGGCATTGCTGGGCGAAGGCTGGTGCTGGGATGATGATAATCCGGTACTTTCGCCATTGGTGTTTTCCCGCAAGGACATCTTCATGGACCGTTTCCTGGCTAAATTGAAGGATGCAGACATCGAATATGAGGAGATGTATGCCTCTACCAAGACCTGTCCTGCCAATGCCTTTACCATCTGTACCCGTTTCCATACCATGGACCAGGTACTGCATAAGATGATGAAGGAGAGTGACAATCTCTATGCCGAGTGCATGTATTACCAGATTGCGGCTTCTACGGGCAACCGTCCGGCAAGTGCCAAGAGTGCCCGCAACGTGGAACGGCAGTTGATTAATAAGCTGGGACTGGATGCTTCCCGCTACAGACTGGCTGATGGTTCGGG
>DAIRCP010000184.1:0-2189 GCA_036796635.1 Prevotella sp.
GGACCATGTGCCCGTGCAGTTGCAGGACTGGCTGACAGCTGTGAGCCAGTACATCAGTCAGAATAAGGCGGCAGGCAAGGCGGTGGCAGCCCTAAAGGTGAAAGGCACACCCGTGGTGGCTCCGTTGGTGACTACCAAGTGGGACCAGCGTGCACCCTACAATGCCATGGCACCCATTGCGGGGGCAGCTACGGGCTGTGTGGCGACAGCCATGGCACAGATCATGAACTATCACAAATGGCCTGTACGGGGGCAGGGCAGCCGCACCTATACCTCATATTGTTATGATGACTTAGCGAATGCCACCTATACGACGAAAGAGATCAGCATGGACTTCAGCCAGTCTGTATATGACTATGCCAATATGCTGGATGAATACAATACAACGAAAGACGGCAATCAATGGAATGCGGCACAGGCGGCAGCCGTTAGCAAACTGATGCTTGACTGCGGTGTGGCGGCAAGTATGTCTTATGGTGTGACAGGAAGTGATGCGTGTGATCAGGATGCCGCTTATGGCCTGAGTGAGTATTTCGGCTATAACACAGAATATTATTGGCATGATATGATGTCGACACCCGATTTTCTGAAAGTCATTAAGGATGAACTGGATGGTGGGTATCCTTTGTATTTCGGTGGTTATTCATCTACTAACGGTCATGGGTTTGTGGTGGATGGTTATGACAGCAACGGCTTCCTGCATGCGAATATGGGTGCCAGCGGCTGGTATGATGGTTACTATGATATCTGCGACATGAACGGCTTCTATAGCATGCAGTCATGCATCACCGCTCATCCCAACAGAACGGGCGTGAAATCAGATTTCATTTTTGCGACTGCTATACAAAAGTATCATCCTGATGTATTCCACCACGGTGGAAAGGATATCATCAATGAACCGATAGATTCTTTCACAGTGACGCTGGATTCGCTTTATATTTATTCCGACAGTGATTATGAAGGCTATCAGGCGTTGGCACTGTATCAAGGCAAGCGGCTGGTAGAGTTGCTGGATACCGCTGATGTCTGTCTGCACAGAATTACCATGTATGATGGAAAAGAACAGTATACATATTCAGACAGTCTGACCCTGAATGTGCGTAAGGCATCCATAGATACACTGGCTGATGGTGCATATACGTTAGTTCCTGTCAGTTTCGGGAAGAAGCAGCTGCAGAGCGGCACAGCTTTAAGCGCAGCGGATATCGCAGTGAGCATATTGGCAACTCGCCGTACGCTCTCCATGGAGATCAATAATGGCAAGATGACGGTATGCTGTGTGGCTTCGAGTGATTTCATCGACCTGAAATGTGAGTTCGCGCGTGATACGACTTATCGGGCGGGACTGTATGACATGCTCTCTATTCCGGTGAAGATTCAGAATAAGAGCAATACTGTAAAGCCAACGCTGCTTGCCACCCTGACGAAGGCAGATAACACGGAATGCGATACGATATTCTATGATAATTATGTAGTGTATGACCATTACACCCGGGTATTTGATATAGATTACTATGTGTCATCCCCATCGGAAGTGGGCAGATATGTCTATGCCTTAGGTTATTATGAGGATGATGGAAAGTATGTTCCCCTCATCACTCCCGCCGACTCTGTAATGGTGGAAATCTATGCGGACTCCACCTGCGAGAAGCCCACTCTCACGGCTACCTTGGACTATGTGTCGGATGCTGATAATGCCGACAGAATACTGGATATGGATAATCTGAGGACTGGTGGTACGGATAATCCATCTGTTGCTCAATTCCATTACCATATAAAATATACGGGAAAGACGAATATACCGTACGATTACCGTATCATGGTGAATGACAGCATTCTCAATTATCAGAGTATGTTGACCTATGAGTTGACTGACACGGTGTATTCACCAGGGGTCAATCTACTGAGAAGGGCTACCATGTACGGCTCTTTCAAGCTGTCGCTCGAATACAAGCTCCCTGATGACACCGAATGGCAGCCATTGGATAAGAATCATCCCTGTTTCTTCATCACGTCGGACATCCCTACGGGTATCAGTGTGCCGTCTGCCACCGAAAGCACAGACAGCGACGATAATGCCCCGTACTATACCCTGCAGGGTATTCGTCTCTCAGCCCGTCCCACATCGCCTGGTCTGTATATCCGCAAAGGTAAGACAGTGGTGGTGAAATAATGGTGACTTGTGACAG
>DAIRCP010000185.1:0-2136 GCA_036796635.1 Prevotella sp.
AGAGAAAGCGCTTATAATAGGTTTCACTATCTTTGCAGACACTAAAAAACTAAAAGGACAATAAATATAAAGATGAATGCAATCAAACCAGTGATTACAATGATGCTTGTGGCTCTGCTCTCGTCGGGGGCAGTTGCACAGACGGAAAGAACTTACTTCAAGGTGGGTGATGCTTCCTTTAAATGTAATGGCTCTACCAATGCGAAGGACTCTGCCGCCAACTCTTTCACCATCGGAGAAAGTTACGGTTCGGTATATTGGGCGCTCAGCGGTAAAGATATCAGCAACTACCAGTCACTGGTGGTACGACTGAAGAAGGTGGAGGGCAATACCCTGCGCCTGATTATCAAGGACCGCGCCAATACGGAGTATATCCACTATGTGGATGTATCCAAAATGAATGGTGAACAGGAAATTATCGTCGACCTGATGAGTCCCCTGAAAAGTGCTGATGGTAAAAAGACACTGAATCTCAAGAGTATCTCAAGAATATCTTTCTGGAACTACTGGGATGACGGCGACACGATAAAGAGTGCGAAGGTGACTATGGACGAGATGTTCCTGGAGCCCTTCGGCGGGTCTGTCAGCATCGGCAACCCTATCGTCCAGACACGCTATACGACTGACCCTGCACCGATGGTATACGGCGACCGGCTGTATGTCTATACCGGACATGATGAGGATGGCTCCACCTATTTTACTATGAATGACTGGCGGCTCTATTCCACCGCAGACATGGTGAACTGGACTGACCACGGTTCACCCATGAACTGGTCTGTGTACAGTTGGTGTAAAGGTGCGGCATGGGCTGCACAGGTCATCGAGCGCAATGGAAAGATATACTGGTATACCAGCAGCGAAAGCAAACTTTATGGTTACCATGTGGTAGGTGTTGTCGTGGGCGATAGTCCGCAAGGACCCTTCACGCCCGGAAGGACCACCTCTCTGACCAAACAGTTCGGCGATATAGACCCTACCGTATTCATAGACAATGACGGACAGGCCTACCTCTATTATGGCAAAAACTGTCTGCGCTACGGACTGCTGAATGAGGATATGGTGTCATTGAAGGATGGCGCTCATGAAATAACACTCACGGCAGACGGTTTCGGTGGCGTGAAGCAAAATAATAAGGTAGTGGGGAAAGACTGTTATGAGGAAGGTCCGTGGATATACCGTCGTGGTGATACCTATTATCTGGTGTATGCAGCCGGTGGAGTTCCGGAACATATTGCCTACAGCACTTCGGCATCGCCCACAGGACCATGGACTTATCGGGGTGTTATCATGCCCACTCAGGGTGGTGCGTTTACCAATCATCCGGGTGTGATAGACTTTAAGGGACATTCCTATCTGTTTTACCACAATGGTGCGCTGCCAAAGGGCGGAGGATTCACCCGTTCGGTGTGCGTGGAGGAATTCAAGTACAATGCCGACGGCACATTCCCGCAGATAAATATGACCGGCATCGGCGCTCAGCCTGTAGCTACGCTCAATCCTTATATTAGGACAGAGGCCGAGACGATAGCCTGGAGTTATGGGGTGAAGACGGACCAAGAGACCGCCATGGGTGTGTATGTGGACAGCATAGACAATGGTGATTATATAAAGGTACGCGAGGTGGACTTCGGTACAGAAGGTGCATCCAGCGTAAAAGCTAGTCTGAAGGGTATCGGTGGCGGCATGATGACCATCTATGCCGATAATCCCAAGTCTTCTCCGCTTGCTACCATTCAGGTGGCAGCCAACACAGACTGGAAAGAACTGTCAGCCTCCCTGTCGCAGCATCTTACGGGCAAGCATGATTTATACTTCCTGTTCAACGGCTCTGTTGCCAATATGATGCAGTTTGACTGGTGGCAGTTCCAAAGCGGGGATGTATCAGCCATAGATATGGTAAATGCCAGCGATGTGGCACAATGTGAAGATACTTATACCCTGGAAGGTATCAAGGAAACAGCCCCACAGAAAGGGCTGAATATCCAAGGAGGAAAGCTATTCCTGTACAGATGAAATCTGATAATCAATAAGAAATAAGATATAGAAAACAATACATACAACTAATATGAAAGCAAAAAGTTTTTTCTTTTCTGTCCTGTTGATGATGCTGTTGCCACTTGCGGCAGCCGCACAATA
>DAIRCP010000186.1:0-2133 GCA_036796635.1 Prevotella sp.
CCCTCAAAGCGAGTATTCAGGTGGTCCTACTTTTGCCACTACACCTTTTAATTATCCCGAATTGCCCGTTTACAAGGCTACTCAGCTCATAGATTCTCTGTTGCCAACAGTAGGTGCCAGTTTGCCTTACCGTGATATGGCCGATTTCTATATGGTTCATGAAGTGAAGTCATTAGGTACCGAAGGCGCAATTCTCTCAAACGAAGGTCAGACTCCTGTAGGAATCCCTACGTCATGGGGCGTTAAATCATTCACAAAACCTACAGATACTGATAATGACGGAATGCCTGATGCCTGGGAAACTGCCAATGGCACCGACCCTGCAAAGAATGACGCGATGGTAATCGCTTCAAATGGATACACTAATATTGAGAATTATATCAATAGTCTTAGTCGAGGCAACCGTACATTATATCTTCGTCAACCTGTATTATTTTCACTCTCAGAGTCCACAGACTCCTCACTGAGACTTGGCTGGTATGACTTTACAGAAGGTGAAGACGGGTTCTCTCTTGAACAGCTTGTTGATGGTACTTATCAAGAGGTGGCAAAGATAAAAGCCAACAGTGAATCATATACAGTTAAAGAGTTGACAGCTGGTACTACATACAAGTTCAGACTGCGTGCCTATCAAGGTGATACCTACTCAGATTATTCTACCGAACTGACCGCAAAGACGCAACCTACCTATGTGCCGATGGTAGACTGTGATAATTATACACCTGATCTTACATGGAATATTACGAGTAGTAATTGGGATCATGAGTCTGCCTCTTGGAATGGGGGCACGGGTCTCTTTACCGACAATACAAAGGTTCTATTTACTGGTACGGCATCATCGTCAGTTTCTATGATTGATTCTGTCAGACCATCAACGATTGTTGTCAGTGGAGATTCTGATGTTACATTTTCCGGTTCGGGTGTGATAGCAGGCAATTGCTCGGTGAATAAGACGGGCAACGGAACCTTTACCCTGAATGCAGACAATGCTTACAAGGGAGCCACTGTTATGCACGCCGGTATCATTAATTTCCCGACACTGAAGAATGGTGGTGTTAGCAGTAGTATTGGTTCGTCTGATGAATTCTCACAAAATTGGATTATGGACGGAGGAACGTGGAATTATACCGGTGCGGCAACTTCAACAAACCGTTCCGCAAAACTTTACAACAGTTCACAACTGACTATTGAGAATCCTGTGACTGTAGGCATATCGGGCGTCATTGAGGGTTCCGGTAATTTTACTTTTTCTGGTAATGGAGTTCTTGCTCCTTCATCACCTAATTTCTTTCAATATGATGGTAATACAATCCTTCGAGGTGGGACGCTATATCTGAATTATTTGAATACCATCACCGATAAAAAAGTATATCTCGGTGCCGGTTCCAATATATCTCCGAAACTTGTTCTTGCCGGTGGTACTCTAAGTACAAAAGATGCTAATGACAACTATTGCACTTATCTCTTCCCAATAGAGGTGGCAGCTGATTCTAAATCGACAGTCTCTTTCTATCGTAACTGTTATATCAACAGTGATGTGACAGGATATGGAACTCTTGAATACAAAGTGAATTACGTCCGTGAGTATATCAAGGGAAACTGGGATGGATTCTATGGAACGCTTATTGCCAATGGCGTAGGTTCAAGTAGCCAGCTACTTCTTGATAATAGTAACGGTATACCTAACGGTGTGGTTTATACGAAGGGAAATGTAAGCGTTGTATATTGGGAGACCACGGGAACCCTTTACCTGGGAGGCTTGAGCGGAGATGCCGGTACTTATCTGAGTTGTGCAAGTAAGAAAACTGACGGAACAAAGATGACATGGTGCGTCGGTGGTGCAAACACGGACGAAACCTTCAAGGGTATCATTGATAATACTTGTGTTACTAGTGGGCATTACGGTGTAACCTCTATAGTAAAGCAGGGTACCGGTTCTTGGAGGCTTACGGGTAATAATGTTTATAGTGGCACGACAACCGTTAATGGCGGCAATCTCATCGTCAACGGCACCAACTCCGGTGCAGGGGCTTATACTGTCAACAGTGGCGGTACGCTTTCCGGTCAGGGTGCTATAGTAGGACAAGTTACTGTGGCTGAGGGCGGTACTCTCCACGCCGGTGATACAATTAT
>DAIRCP010000187.1:0-2100 GCA_036796635.1 Prevotella sp.
GACTGGACTACATCATCTCCCAACATATCGGTGACAGTGACTTCAATATTGATACCCTGGCAGGTATGATGCAACTGGGACATACCAAATTCTATGGTAAGATGAAGGAGATAACGGGTGCTTCACCTAACAAATATCTGATGAACGAACGAATGAGAATAGCTGCGCAATACTTACTGGAAGGTCAGATGACTATCAGTGAAATCAGCTATAAAGTGGGATTCCAGGACCAGTCATACTTCAACCGCTGTTTCAAACAGAAGTATGGTACGGTGCCAAGTAAATACGGTAAATGACATCAGACAACAAAGAGAAGATAATAAGAAAAGGAATAGGGAAAGATAATCATAAGAAAGCGGGCAGATTGTTTGAAATGCAATCTGCCCGCTTTTATTATTGCGATATGGATGATTACTTCATCACCCGTTTGCCACCTACGATATAGATACCTCGTGACAAATCCTTCAGGGCTGCGCTGGCAGGTACCTGATGCTTGAGCATCACGCCATCGGTGGTGATTACATCCACCATCTTCTCCTGATTGGCATCTATCTGATTGATACCTGTGGTAAGACCCTTGCAGATCAGTTTACCGGCAGAGATGAGCTGTGTGTCATCCCATTCATATCCACCGCCGTCAATCACCCATTTACTCTGGGCATTAAACGTGCCAGTCACATTGAAGATGGTCATTTCATCACCTGCTGCGTAGGAACTTCCTGACTGTGGTACGATGCGGATGGTATCACCCGAAAGACGGAAGGTACCGCCTACTGCATAACGGTCATTGCTGGTTCCGAATGCCTTGACCTGGAGGGTGGCTCCACCATAACCGATGAAGTTACCGGTGGTAGTGATGGTGCCTACTGTAGATTCATTCATTCCAGCTGCGATAGTCGCACCCTTGTAGAGCAGGATGCTCTGAGTACTGCCGCGACCGCTCAGGGTGGCTCCGCTGCGCACTACCATACTCTTGCTGGTGGCAACGCCGCTGAAGTTGCGTATCTTGAGTGTACCATTATTCACATTGATGTTGCAGGTATTACCGGTACTGTTCAGTTGCCAGGTACCTATACCATACTTATTCAGATTGGTACAGGTGAGGGTGCCGGCATAAGTGCCGTCCTCATTGTTGTAACCTATGCTGCAGGTTGTTCCCTTCACTACACAGTCGGTAGCTTCTGATATCAGATTACCTATCTTCAGTTCAGATGCAGAAGGAGTAACCGCATTGGCAGCCAAAGGCTGAAGAGTGAGTTTGCTCATGTCGCTGGCACCGCTGTTGATGAGAAATTCAGAACCGGATGACTTGAGCAGTCCCTCAAACTGACTACAGTCGGTATTGAGATAGCAACGGCCACCTCCGGAAACAAACGTCAATGTACCCTTACCCAGCAATTTTCCATTGAAGTTGCTGCGGAATGAACCTTTCAGGGTATTCTCCGTGCCTTCCTTGATGGTAGTGACATAATTATAATCCGGTGTGGTGCTCATGCTGCTATTGGCTGCCAGTGCGATGATTCCACCTTCCATGCTGACGGGGCCGCCCGTCTTACAGAAGGTACTGTTCCAATGGCCCTGTGCCACAGTTCCGCCACGTACGATAAGTCCTTTGAAATTATTCAGACCAGGATAACTGAAGTTAAACTGTCCCAGACCATCCTTGACCAGATAACCGTCACCCTGCACCTGATTATTGGCAGTAAAGGAAGTACCTGCTGTAGGGATGTCTATCGTAGCTGTATCGGCTACTGTAATGATGCGGTTGGATGCTGTATTATCCACATCCAGTGACAGGGTGGCACCATTGATCTGCAGATTGCCTGCCTGACCACGAGCTGCACCGATGGAACTGGCTCTCAGGGAATCGAGGATACTAACGATGGTGAGTTTACCGGCATTAATGATGGTTTTACCCGTATAGTCATTGCTTTCCATGGCAATACGCAGTTCACCGGTACCGTTCTTAATCAGGTCGCAGGTGCCGCTGATGGTTCCATCACCCTGCAGGGTGTATTTGTTGGTGTTGTTGAAAGTGACCTTAGCAGGTATCACCTTGCCGCTCAACGTCAGATTATAGTTGGTAGCCTGGTCATCGAA
>DAIRCP010000188.1:0-2077 GCA_036796635.1 Prevotella sp.
GCTACCCAGGCATTCAGCCAGTTGAAGAGTATCTTGGACAGTTTGGACCGTCGCGGAAATGTGATGGGACTCATTCTCTTTGATACCTTTTTCCTTACCGATTTTTTTCTGATACGCAAGTTTATCCGTTGGCAGACACAGTATATGACCCATATAGAAAACTGGATAGATGCCGTTTCCCGTTTTGACGCCTTGGTATCCAAGGCCACTTTTAGATACAATGAACCAGATGCCACAGATGCAGAGTTGACAGAAGCAGACAGCGTGGTGTACGATGCTCAGGGATTATATCATCCATTTCTGGGGCAAAAGGCAGTCCGGAATGATTTCAGCATCAGTGATACACATTATTACATTATCACGGGAGCAAATATGGCCGGAAAAAGTACATTCCTCCGTTCTGTGGGTATCAATTATATCTTAGCCTCCTGCGGCATGCCCGTCTTTGCAGAGAAGCTCACCATGTCCGTATTCTCGCTTTTCAGCAGCATGCGTACCACAGACGACCTTACCCATGGCATCTCTTACTTCAATGCAGAGTTACTCCGCCTCAAACAACTGATGGACTTCTGCAGTCATAACAGTCACACCCTGATAATTCTGGATGAGATACTCAAGGGCACCAACTCACTGGATAAGTTGAATGGCTCCCGCCTGTTTCTGGAGAAGATAGCTCAACTGCCCGTAACGGGAATTATCGCCACTCATGACCTGGAGCTTTCCAAGATGGCAGAAGCATATCCGCAGCGTTTTCATAATTACTGCTTTGAGATAGAGTTGTCATCCCGCATCACTTATACTTATAAGATTACCGCTGGTATCGCCCGCAATCAGAATGCCACCTATCTGCTGAAGAATATATTGAATGAGGCATCTCCTATTATAAGTCGATAGATTCTTTATATTTTTCTCCGAAATGATTCTTGAATGTGATTTCCACTTTTCGTACTCCATTTTCTGGCTTTAGACGGAACAGGTGAGCAGTGTAGCATTTAGGCAACTTGCTGGGGCGGTCTATGCTCACATATTCTTCATCCTGGTCACTAAACTGCTCCATCTTTCCCATGTTCACACCGTCTTGACTCCATTCTACGCTGCATTTGTTGTCATAATCCCAGATATTTGCGACGATATAGTCTTTCTGAGTGCGGAATTCTCCCTTTTTATACACATGCATCTGATAATTGGCAGACCTTCCTGTAGCTTTATATAACCATTTGACGTCGGCATTATCCACATCTACAATCATGTATCCATTAGGAGCTCCACATCTGTTTACATTGCCCCACCACCAGGCTCCGCAGGCAGCACCCACATTATGTTGGTACAGGTGCTCATTTACATCCACGTTTTGAAAGAAATGAGAATGTCCACAAAATACGTGTACATCATAACCTTCCAGTAATTTTTCCAGGACAGCATAATTCCGCATGTTCATATACGGATACCATTTATTCCAGCCGGGGGCATGTGTATTCAGAAATACGGTAGTACCCAATTTTTGAAATGGTGTTAATAATATTATGTTATACCATATTAAATAACTGGACATATAGGACATGTTTTTATTTATGTCGGGATTGTTACTAGTTGGATGCACCAGCAATGATTCGGTTGATGACCGGGTGCTTCCGCAGTTACGGACAATCCATTAGGCTTTTCTGTTGCTGATAATTTTGACTGGAATACTCTTCATAATATTCGTGTTACTGTGAAGACCGATGGAAATTACAGTAAATACGGTATCAGTCTGTATGATGAGAATCCGGCAGGAAATGATAATGCCAACTTGTTGGCAGAGGGAAGCGTGACTTCTTCCACTAACCAATTTACTGAAAAATACATTGAAGGTGCCAATGTCTATAAGGCAAAAGATACGAATTTGGTGTGGGGCATTTGTCTCCCCGCCGGAGCTGCATATAATTGGCCTACGGAAAAAACATCCATCAAGGATATTAATTCTTATTTCGTAAATTGGTGCAAGACTAATGGCAGCCAAGATACGGACTGGTATAATAAATAAAGAACATGGTAAAACAAATACAACAGGTCTGCGTCGTCAAGATGCAGCCCTGTT
>DAIRCP010000189.1:0-2052 GCA_036796635.1 Prevotella sp.
GTCGGCGGTCTTGTCGGACAAACCCCGTACGAAGGCACCATATCTTATTGCGCCACAACCTCCGCAACTGGTACGGCAGCTAAGGGCAATCCTAATGGGACAGATTATACAGGTATTGGCGCTAATAGCGCTACCGTAACAGGCTGTTATGGCAATATCTCCTCCTATGCAGATATTTATAATTACATAACTCCAGCTGCTGCGGAAACTGCATGGGAAACAGCCCGCACAAATTTGCCAGACAGCTATGCAGGCAAGACCAAGACGCTTGGTGAGCTTTGGCAGACCGCCACAACATCTGGTCTGAAACTGTATTGGGAGAAATAATCGCATCCCCCTATCCTGAATACCGAATGATAGCGATAAAAATAATAAATACACAATTAATAATATAAACAAATAAAAATGATGAAACATCAAACAGAAACAAATCCAGCTCTGAGCTCCCCAAAAAGCCAGAACTATGTGAGTCCCTGCATCAGGGTCTATGAAACAGACATGGCAGACTGTCTGCTGCAGACTGTCAGTGGCGGCAACAGCAACAGCAATTCCGTGGTAACGACACCTACTGACAACACCTCCGACGACAATAACGATGGACGTGGTACAGGTCTAACTAGCTCACCATGGTAACACCTCGGCAACATAAGCAAAAGAACATTTCAACAAACAAACATTCTAAAAAAATAAAAAAAACAGAATATGAAAAGTAAATCATTATATACCCTTATCTGCCTGGCAGCCACAGCCTCTCTGCTCAATGCCTGCAGCGCAGGCGACGATGCCACGGCGGAACAGACGCCGCAAGCCACTACCGTATCTTTCAGCGGCACTGCCAGCGTAGGCACCTCTGCCGATGCCACACGCGGATATTTCGGCGATGCAACAGTAGGTTCACCACTCGGTGCTTACACTTGGGAAAGTTCCGATGTAATCAAGGCTGCCGTCTATGACGCAACTGCGACACCTGCAAAGTTCCTTGCATCAGGCAGTGATTATAGTTGGGCAGCCACCGTCACGCCAACTGAAGGTAATGCTACATCCGCAAAGATATATTGGACGCAGGCTCTGACCGACTTCAATGCAGGTAATACAAATACCCATCTGCTTTTCTCTGCACCTACAGGCACCACTGTAGATGCAACTGCCACTAAACTTGCAGTTACTTACAACCTTACGCCTACCTTCACCGGCGCAGCAGAGAACTCTCTCACGCATCTGAAAAATTACTCTTTCATCTACGCCCAGCAGAGTGCGTTCACAGGCACGAAGTCTGAGACTGCTATGACTTTCACTTATATCCCCGCCCTCATCCGCTTTGCCATTGCCAACGGTAATGCTGCACCTGTCAATATCCAGAGCGTGAAGATGACTTGCAGCACTGCACTCTTTCCCACTTCTGCCCAATACAGTCTGAGCAGCACCAGTACGACATTTGCTCCCGTCAGCGGCTATACCCCTTCAAGTACTGTTGCAGATGTATCCGTGAATCTTACCACAGCAGCCACAGTCGCTTCCGGCGCATACACCCGCCTCTATGCCGCCGTGCTGCCCACAGCTGCATTCGCTACTGATGCTACTTTCACCTTCACCATCACGACATCCGACGGGACGTATACATCCAATAAGATTACGGGCGCTCAGCTCGCCGCTGATTGGAAGACGACCAACGTAGGCAGCGGCACGGATACAGCCACCGACCTGTTCCGCAGCGGCAAGTCGTACACCTTCAAGTTGTGGTTCGACAATGTGAAGGGATTAACATTCGCATCTTCCTCGGCTATGCTGGGATGGACCTCAGAGACCGACCTGTAATGAGCGCAAAGCAACAAAAAGTAAAACCATATATTAAATATGTAAAAGATGAAGACTACAATCAATAAGATAAAGGGCACCGCCATGATGCTCACCGCCATGATGATGACAGTCATGGCCACATTCTCTGCCTGCTCCACTGAAGAAATGACTGCCGACGGCAACGCCGCACAGAAAGCCCTGTTCACCGTGGGCGACTTCCCCACTTACTCCACTGATGCCACCACGCGCACCATC
>DAIRCP010000190.1:0-1971 GCA_036796635.1 Prevotella sp.
CCACACTGCAGAAGTCTATCTGCTCCTTGGTCTGTGCATCTATTACTACCACCTTCACATCATCGGAAGCAGGCATCTCATATTCATACTCCTGCAGACTGTTAGCCGTCATCTTAAATACGGGTGTGGCATCAGCTATCTTGTCATGGTGATACACCTGTACGATAATACGTCTCTCCTGTAAGAACAGCGAGTTATTGTCTCCAGCGGCTTTCAGTTTCACGGTAAAGTAATTCCCTGTCACCTCCTTGAGCATCTGTTTGTTAGTGATGGATATGTGCAGCGCTTCTGCAGTCTGTTGCTGCGTAAACTCATACACAGGGATAATACATTCCTGCGGCGTCATGCCGCCATGAGCGTATCCATAACAGCCTCTTGTCTTGAACGGCTTATCTGTCTTGGAATAATATTGCCAGGTACTGCCCGTAAAATCGAACTTACGCTCTATCATATCATGAACAGAAAGTCTTTCTGTAGCCATGGAGAATCTCTCTTCCACCTTATCAGCACCGTTGGGAACAGGCATTTTGTCTGCCTCATCCAGTATGCCGGTTATGACGAAACCATGGTCTGTAGTCAGTATTACCTTTTGATACCCCATCTGGAAAATCTCTTGTATCCATTTGGTCAAGAGTTCTTCGTAAGCATTGATGTCCTTCAGAGCAGCCATCTGCTTTTTCTCCCCCACCTGGTCTATATCGCCGAAGAGCAATACCAGATGATTGGCAGTGATACCGGAATTCAACTTTTCCAGTTGCATGACCTGCACATCAGGGAGCATCTCCTGCAGATGCTGATATCGCTTAGCAGCATTCACTTCTACGCCGTCACATCCGAACAGCGCGCTCATTCCATTTTCCGTCACGGATGGCAGCACGGCAAAAGCCGTTGTCTTGCTCGGTTTATTTTTCACTTTCTTTGCCACCGTCTCAGCTATTTCCAGCCGCAGACCGTCGCAGACCACGACGACTGTGCGCCCAGCATCAGCAAAGGCATTTAGAATCACATTCTTCTGCGTAGGCATGTAATCGTCGGTGAATGTAAACCATTTGCCGAGCAGTTCCTTATTATATTGTTCATACAACTCCTGATAGGGGCGCATTATCGATTCTTCATTGAGCCATTCCGCATAAAGATGGCGAATGGCAGTGTCGAGCGGTGCGAACACATCTCTATAATAAATGGTAAAGGAATTCATATCCATCACAGCATTCAGTTTGCTGTGGCGGAACTCCAACAGTGTTTTTACATCCTTCAGCCAGAGGGCTTTATAGTCCATCGCCTTTTTGCTGCTCATCCTCAGCGTCACGTATTGTTGGTATTGCTCCTTGAATCCGCCTTCTTTCAGCGTGTCACTCAACATGCGGAACAGTCGCTTATCCAGTTCGGCAAAGCAATGGTCAGGGTGCGCATTCAGGGGCGATGCATCAGCAGGCAAATGGAAAGCGCCGATATAATGCGCCATCCGTTCCTTCATGGATGTACTGTCCGTGCAACTGTAATATATGCTGAACAGCGTGTCAGGCAGTTGATTATTCAGCAGTCCAGTGAATATCGTATCCATGATATTCTGCGCCATGGTCTCAGCAGGTTGTTCCGTCAGGGGCTTACCTATCAACTGATACACTTCAGCCGCACACGTCTTCCAGATATCTGCATCCGTCATTTGGCGGGTCTTGTCGGGGGTACGTAGCAAGTCCATGATGAATTCTGTCACATCCAGCGGATTGATGGTCCTGTTGCTCACGCTCTTCCACCAATTCAAGTCCTTGCCCCTGCTCACCTTAGCTGCCGTGAGCAGTTCCGCTTTCTGTAGTTGTGTATTCTCATGGATGGTATTAAACAGATGCGTCTTGATGTACCGCTCCATATCATCCAGAACGACACATCCATTCGTCTCCGCATATTCCAAGAGAAATTTCAACTTTTCCTTCGGCTGTTTCGTGTAGAACACCACGTTATCATCCCGAT
>DAIRCP010000191.1:0-1959 GCA_036796635.1 Prevotella sp.
GACAGCACTGATGATTGTCATCGGCATCTGGTTCCCTGCCAGAAAGGCGATGAATATTCAGCCGGCTGAGGCACTGCACGATGAATGATGGTATCTCACAGTTACAAAAGTAACAGTAACAATGGTAACATTTACTTGAAATGGAATGTTTTATGAAGTATTTATATATCACGATGCTTGCGCTGGCTATTGCATCTCCTGCATCTGCTGCGAGAGGGGCTGAATCTTCCGACTCCCTTCCGCTGACGCTAGCTGAGGCCATCAGCATGGCACGCCGGCAGAGCGTGGATGCGGTGGTGGCACGCGGCGAACTCAAATCAGCTTACTGGGCTTATCGTACGTATATGGCCGACCTGCTGCCTGAACTCACCTTTGAGGGTAATCTGCCTCAATACAACAAGAGCTACAGTTCATATCAGCAGTCGGACGGTGCCTATACCTTCGTGCGCAACAACTGGGTGGGCATGAACGGGGCACTGAATGTGAATCAGAATATTTGGCTGACAGGTGGAACTCTCTCTCTTACCACCTCTCTGGATTATATCAAGGCGGACGGCATGAAGAATTTCATGTCCGTCCCCGTCAGCCTTACGCTGAACCAACCGATATTCGGCGTGAACAACTATAAATGGAAGCGCCGCATCCAACCGGTGAAGTACCGGGAGGCTAAGGCTGCATTCGTGACTGCCACGGAAGAGGTGACGATGAAGACCATCCAATACTTCTTCAATCTGCTCCTCGCCCGTGAGAATGTGAACATCGCCCGGCAGAATCAGAGCAATGCCACACGACTCTATGAGATAGCGGAAGCGCGCAGAAAAATGGGGCAGGTGAGTGAGAGCGACCTGCTGCAGCTGAAACTGGCAGCGCTGAATGCACAGAGTACGCTGACAGACAATGAGAGCAGTCTGAACAGTAACATGTTTCAGCTCAAGACTTTTCTGAACATCGGCGACAGTACACTGATAGATCCGCAGATACCGGAGAACATGCCGCAGATGACCGTAAAGTATGCCGATGTGCTGGACAAGGCGCTGGAAAACAATTCCTTCGCACTGAATATCCGTCGCCGCCAACTGGAATCCGATTATGCCGTGGCTACTGCCAAGGGTAATCTGCGGAGTATCAAACTCACTGCCACCGTGGGTTACAGCGGCATAGGCAATGACCAGATGCGCAATGCCTACAATGACCTGAAGAACAATGCCATCGTGAGCGTAGGTTTCAGTATCCCGATACTGGACTGGGGCAAGCGCCGCGGCGAGGTGAAGGTGGCGGAGAGCAACCGCGAAGTGACGGAAAGCAAACTGCGACAGGAGCAGCAGACCTTCAATCAGAACATCTTCCTGCTGGTGGAGCACTTCAATAACCAAGGCAAGCAGCTAAGCATCGCCACAGAGGCTGACAGCATCGCCCAAAAGCGCTACAAGACGAGCATCGAGACTTTCATGATAGGCAAAATCAATACGCTGGACCTGAACAATGCGCAGGTGAACAAGGATGAGGCGCGCCAGAAGAATATCTCCGAACTCTTCTATTATTGGTATTATTTCTATCAGCTGCGCAGTCTCACTCTGTGGGATTTTGCAAAAAATCAAAGTATTGATGCCGATTTCGAGGAGATAATTAAGCGATGAAACATCAAATATATATCATTCTATTTGCAAGTGAACAAATAAAACTGTATATTTGCAGATGAAAAAAAAGAAAAGATTATGGCAACATTAGATTTGGAAAAAGTTTCCAATAGAATAGGAAAAACTTTTACAGATAAGTATTTTACGCCTGAAGACTATGAGCAGATAGATATGGCAAGAGAAGAAATCAAACAGGGCAAATACACTAAAGTATCTACAGACAAAGAACTCCATGATCTTCTAGACTCTTTATGATTTAAGATACCAAATGATTCTAATAATAGATGATGATAATTCCATCCGTACATCGCTCTCATTCATG
>DAIRCP010000192.1:0-1844 GCA_036796635.1 Prevotella sp.
GACCTTTGTACATGATGTTCACCTTGTCGATGATATTTTTCAGCAGGTCACGGTTATCTTCCGGTTTAACGCCCGCCTTGGGATTCTCACCTTTGATATCCACGCCTCCTTCCAGGGAGATGCTGACAGGTGTTCCTTCCCTGAACTGACTGTTGATGAGCATGATCTTTTTGTTGAGGTCGGGATGCTCATGGCTGGTTTTTGGGAGTACCTTATAGAGATAGAAAGCATAATAATAAGCCTTCAGCAGTTTTGTGTCGAATGTACGGGCTATGATAGTCATGTAGGAATAGAAACGGATGAAGTTCTTCACCTTGGAGCGCACTTCAAACTTCTGTTCTTTCTCCAGCTCTTCAAACCTATCCATCACAGGCTTGTAACAGTTGCTCAATGCACCGAGCACATTTTTCTGGTCTCTGTGCTGTGCGTATATCTCATAGAAGTGCTCTTCATCCTCAATCGTCCACAGGTGATACTGTTCGATGTCTTTGCGGAACTTATATACATAGTTCACGTCCACCGGATTTATCAGCTCTGTACCTTTATAAAAAGGTTCGAAAGCCTTCTTGATTTCCTCTGAAGTATTGGAGAAGTCCAGGATATAAGTATCCACCTTGCGCTTTTCCCATCTGTTCAGTCGTGAGAGCGTCTGCACCGCCTTCACATTCTTCAGTTTCTTATCCACAAACATGGTATGGAGCAATGGCTCATCAAATCCAGTCTGATACTTCTCTGCCACAATCAGCACATTATATAAATCGGAAGCGAAGTATAAAGGCAGTCGGGCTTCAGAAATCGTACGCTCTTCGGTGGAATTCAGTTTTGTTTCCGTGAATTCCTGTTCGTGGAATTTCACGATACCGGAGAAAGCTACCAATGGATTGACATCCTTGTACCCCTTTTCCGCACAATATTTCTTCATCTGCAGATAGTATCTTACAGCATGCGCGCGGCTGCTGCATACTATCATTGCCTTAGCTGCACCTTCCATGCTATGCAGCGTCACCTCGCGGAATTTCTCTACGAAGATGGCCGTCTTCTGCTCTATCACATGTTGATGATTATCGTGATAGGCCTTGATAGCTTTCGTAGCAGGTGTTTCCTCATATTCGGGATTATCCTCTATCTGCTTACCTATCTCATAAGCAGTAGAGACATGGGTGAAATTCTGAAGCACGTCCAGGATGAACCCTTCCTCTATGGCTTGCTTCATGGAATAAATATGGAACGGACGGAATTTCTCTTTGTCCGGTTCCTTCGCATCCTGATATGGAATGCCGAAAGTCTGTAAGGTCTTTGGCTTCGGGGTAGCCGTGAATGCATAGAAACTCAGATTGGCGTGCTGTCCCTGACTCAGCAAGTCTTCCATCAGTGCATCCTTCTGTGTCTCCAATTCTTCCTCCGTCTTGCCCTCTATCTCTGCCATTTCTTTCAGCGCCTCATCGGTATCAGCCAGAGCTGCTTTCAACTTCTCCGCACTCTTTCCGCTCTGCGATGAATGAGCCTCATCCACCACGACGGCATAGTGCTTACCACTGCGACTGGTCAGTTCCTTATAGATTACAGGGAAGCGATGCAGTGTACAGATTACGATGCGGGCATTATCATCATTGATGGTATCACGCAGTTTGGTAGATGGGTCGCTGTCATTGATCACTTCAATAGTGCCCTTCACATACTCGAAACTGAGAATGGTATCGCGCAACTGCTTATTGAGCACACGGCGGTCAGTGATGACGAATACTGAGTTGAACATATCCTTCTGACTCAGATCATGTAGTGAAGACAGTCGATAAGTGAGCCATGCGATGCTGTTGCTCTTGCCCGAACCGGCAGAGTGTTCT
>DAIRCP010000193.1:0-1797 GCA_036796635.1 Prevotella sp.
CAGCGTAATATTTGCCGTCGCTTTGGGCGCTTACGTTCTTTGTATTGTAATAGGCGTAAGTATCTGATATCTGGCCGAACTGTTCCGCTGTCATGGCACCAGTCTGGTGCACATATTTATAGCCGTTATCTTTTCCGTTGCTTGCCGTCGGCATATTGATGCTCGAAGCCTTGATGTTGCCGCCCGTGATGGTGAGCGAGCCGCCCGTGCCATTCAGTCCCCGTCCGATGCCGAAACCGGAAGTGCCTGCAGTGGCAGTGATGGTGCCGCCCGTGATGGTGATGTCGAGGCAGGGATATGAACCGGACGTATTACCTTTTCCTCCGATGGCGGCGGCACAATAACCACCCGTGGCAGTCACCGTTCCGCCGTTGATGGTGACGCTTCCGCATGAAGTGTCTCCTCCGCCTATGGCAGGATTATAAAGACCACCTGTGGCAGTCACCGTTCCGTCGTTGATAACGATATTGCAAGATTTTCGCTTGCCGCCTATTGCGGGGGCATAAGATGTAACAGAGGCATTTACCGTACCGCCGTTGATAGTGACTGTACCATTATCAGTTGCCGAATAAAAATAGCTGTTGCCGATAGCGGCGGAGTTTTTTCCTGTTGCCGTGATAGAGCCGGAATTGATGGTGATGTCGCCAGTAGCTTCCCTTGAAGATGATGAGGAAATGTATCTTCCACCAATTCCTGTACCGTAATAGTTTGGTGTACCTGTATCCAGACTACCCACTACTTGGTCGCCATCGTAATCTTCTATGGTGAGGGCGGAAGTGGATGACACATGGATGGCATTGGCGTATTCTTTATCGTTAGACGTCGTATACCGCTGTAATTTCGTATTCCCCTTAAGCAGCAGTTTCACTTTCGAGTTCTGCAGGTCTATCAAGTCTACATCCGTAGTCGATGCTATATTGACTCCGTTCAGTATCAGTTTCACTTCGTCAGCATTCGCATTCTGAATGGTGATGGTGTTCGGTGTTGCGGTCGTATTGTTGCTCTGCACTATTTCATACGTATTGTAGTAATACTGTTTGGTTGCTGTCTGTTGCGCCTTATTGCTGTCATAATACGTGAAGTCCAGTTTTCCGCCGCTGTTTGTGATAGTGATAGGGCCGTTTGCCAGGTCCATCTGTGTGAGCGTTGTGGTAGCTTTGTCATTATCGAGCATCACAATGTTCTGCCCCGATGCATTCGCGTTGATGGTCAAACCGCTTTTAGACATCGTATTAAGCCCTGTAGCCGTCACGCTGATATCGGTCTGTGCTGATGCTGGCATATACAGCGTCATCTTTCCCAATCCTGTACTCTGCATGGCTATCGTGCCTGTAGACATCAATGCCTCATTGGTGAGAGCGGTACTGTTCTGAGATACACTGACCGTGCATCCGGTCAAATCCGCTGTGATGCTGCTGTCGTAGAACCACAGATACACAGGGTATAACTTTGCGCCTATCGTGCCTTCATAGCTATATGTATCTTGAGCAAACCCAATCGTTGTCTGTCGGCTGACGCTGCCAGTTACAATGGTTGCTGTTTGAGCCGTTGTGTATGGATCGCCCTCTTTCTCAAATGTTCCGCTTACCGTTCCTACACAGTTCTCAGCAACATTCAGTGTCAGATTAGGATAAGTAACGTTATTGATTGTTATTGTCGCTGAAGTGTTGTTCTTGTCCGTCGTCAGACGAGCATCATTGATGGTGAACTTCACATTGTATGTATAGATGGTTTTGCCATCCACCAGACATTTGTGATTGATGACACATATATGACCGTAACCTCGGGCGCAGATGT
>DAIRCP010000194.1:0-1768 GCA_036796635.1 Prevotella sp.
GCAAAAACGGTTTGGAATGTGATGCAGTAGTACATTTCAAAAATGGAAGCACCTTCATTTCTGATGGTGTTGATCGGTGTCGGTAAGTTTGCCTATAAGCGTCTTGAGGATTATGTAATCGTGGTATCTATTGGATGTTTGAAGGATTATACGAACTTGCCTCTATAGATAATTGCACTGGCGCTCGATGTCTTATCATCGTGTTGCCTTTGTGTAATTTTTTGGCGAAAAGGTGGAATAATTATCGCAGTGGGAATCGTGCGGTAATTATTCCACCTTTTTGTTTTTTGTATCCTTTACTTTTGCCGGAACGACAAACCAAACTTAAGACAAAATATAATGAAGAAAAAAATGGTATTGACCTTCGTGACAGCAATGATGACTGTTGCTGTCTCTATGGCAGTAAATAAAGGAATGGCAGAAGCAGATGGGTGGGAGCATGCACAACAAGTGGAAGCACTGATTCATGCGCCACAGTTTAAGTCACATACTTATAATATATGTGACTATCACCACGCCGGTGACAGTCTTTATACAGATGCCATCAATCAGGCGATAGTGAAGTGCTCCAATGATGGAGGCGGAACGGTACTGATACCCGACGGTGACTGGTACACGGGGCCAATCCGGCTGCGCTCGCATGTGAATCTGCACCTGTCAGACCATGCTACACTCCACTTCATCACGGATGCTGCGAAATTCCCTGTGGTGCTCACACGCATAGAAGGTATAGACTGCTATAATATCTCTCCACTGATCTATGCTTACGGTGAGCAGGACATTGCCATCACCGGCAAAGGCGTGATTGATGGTCAGGCTACGGAAGATAATTGGCTGAATGAGGGGCATCGCAATGTGATGATAGATGGCAAACTGGTAGGTGAGAAAGATGAACTGGGTAATATGCTGAAGGCACAGACGCCCGTGAAGGAGCGACAGTTTGCCGGTGTTCGTGGTATGCGCCCTCAGACAATCAATCTGTATGCCTGCAAGAATATCCTGCTGGAGGACTTCACCATCCATCGTGCTCCCTTCTGGCAGATTCACCCGCTGCTGTCGGAGAATATCACGATGCGCAGGGTGACGATGGAGAGTCATGGCCATAACAATGATGGCTGCGATCCTGAATCGTGCAAGAACATGCTGATGGACGACTGCACTTTTGATACGGGCGATGACTGTATTGCCATCAAGTCCGGCAAGAATGAGGATGGCAGGCGATGGATGCGCCCTTCAGAGAATATTATTATCCGTAACTGTAAGATGCGCGACGGTCATGCCGGTGTAGCTATCGGCAGTGAGATAACGGGTTGCTGCCGGAATGTATGGGTGGAGAACTGCGAGATGGACAGTCCCAACCTGCAACGTATCATCCGTATCAAGTCTAATAAGGAACGGGGCGGTGAAGTGAGCCATGTATATGTACGCAACCTGAAAGTAGGGGAGTGCGCACTGGCTATATTAGGACTGGAACTCAACTATGGCCGTATTTCCACAGGTGCATACAAACCCAGTTTCCATGACATCTACTTGAGCAACATCAGCAGTAAGAAGAGCAAATACGTGGTGAGCATCATTGGCTTCCCCAATGAATTGATGGCTCATCATATTTATTTCAATCATTGCATCTTCGATGGCGTTACCTCACAAGATATCAATGACCTCCGAGGTGCCGTGGATGTAAAATTCCACCAAGTGACGGTGAACGGGAAATCATATAATTAATTCTATTAATTTCAATAACAATTTAAAATCCAAAGACAAGATG
>DAIRCP010000195.1:0-1699 GCA_036796635.1 Prevotella sp.
TGTGGCACAGGATTCATGAAGTACACCATACCCTATCTTGATGAGACATCCACTGAATGGTGACAGATGGATGCCACAGGAATACTTTCGACTACTGAGGCTACTGCCTTGATACACCCGGTCTATTCGGACAAAGGGCAATAATATCATCTGTTTATCATTCTCAGGATGTACCGATGACAGAAGATTATAACCAATCTCTGTGCCGAAACTATGCATACGTGCGGAATTACTATAGATATACTGCCCGTCTATCATCCATCCGTGGGCATCATAAGCAAAATCGAATGCGGCATGGATGGACTGGTCTTGTCCTAGATAGGATGAGAGTCCCAGATTCAGATGATTCATAAGTCGATAGTCCAGCCTGACTGCCATGCCGGAAAAGGTGGATTTGCTGATGGGACATTGCAATTGGCCATATACGCCTACCTCATAACGCCATCTGTTTACATTTCCCCATAAAGCGACACCAAATGAATGCCAAGTCATGGGGAGTATCGCAGACTCACTTACCGGGTCATAGATGGTCAAAGCAGGGCCTCCGGCATTCGTCAGTCCCACAGGGATATCTATAATACCAGTTTTAAGATTAAAGGATTCACGCCATTGTTTGTTGATGTAAAATTTGTTAGTAGCATAATTTTCTGCGAAAGTACCTTGCCACTCATCATTCTCCTTGAATTGTTCATATTCCATTTCGGCAGTGATAGTCCATCCCCGATGCAGATTGATATCTGCACCTACAGTAATATGTGGCAAGTCTGTTAATGTACTGTGACCATCCTGATAATGATGACCATAATTGAATTCCAAAGAAACTGACACTTGTATGTCGGCAGCATGTGTGGTATCTAGCTCTTGCGCTTTTATAAGGTGGACCAGCGCCATGAGACCACAGGTAAGAAGTATTTTCTTATCTAATTTATGCACTTTTATCTTGCGTTTTTTGTTGCTGCAAAGGTAATAAGTTTTTCAAATGTTCGCAATACCTAAAAATTATGATTATTGATGCATTCTCTTGACAAGTCAATGCTTATTATTAAAAATATCTCCTTATTAACAGCTTTTACATCCATGCGACCTATAGGTCGCACGGATGTTGTAATGCTATTCAGAAATCATGGTTATTTCTATGCGTCTGTTACTTTTCAGCAAAACTT
The DNA here is from genome assembly GCA_036796635.1 of Prevotella sp. Classification (GTDB taxonomy): domain Bacteria; phylum Bacteroidota; class Bacteroidia; order Bacteroidales; family Bacteroidaceae; genus Prevotella. The sequence goes on from DAIRCP010000195.1 coordinate 1,164, forward strand.
TTGCTGTTTGTTGCACATCATTTGCATTTAGTTTATTCAATGACTCTAAGTAGCCTGTATGATAATCTATTCCATTACGCAGATATTCATATTCTATATAATCCCAGTATTGATTATATAGGATATTCTGAATGTAATTCTTCTGCAGGTATTTTTTCACCTTATCCATACTTGATGTCAATGGGCCATTGTCTGCTATATGCTGTATCTGTTTGTATACAATGGGAATCAATGCATCATACTTGGCAGGATCTGTACGGAAATTTATCTTCAACAAAGAATTGGGATTACTGTTGTTGTCAAGACTGTAATCTACATTTACACCGTATGTACCACCTTTCTCTTCACGTATAGAGTCTGTATAGGCAATCTGCAATACCCGCTTCAGTACATCCAACGAAATATCCGTATTCAAGTTAAAAGGTTGATTGAATGAATAATATATATTGACGAGTGCCGATGGAGTATTCATTTTCTTTGTGAACTTATGCGTAATATTCCCATCTACGATATCTGGAAAAGTCTTGGCTGATTTC
>DAIRCP010000196.1:0-1683 GCA_036796635.1 Prevotella sp.
TGAGTATGAGTAAAAGTTTATCAAGAATGATGCTGCTTCTTGCAGTATTTATGCTATTGCCTGGAATGAGCAAAGCGGACGATACAAGTATTACCGTACAGTATCTTGTGGTGACACAGACTGATGGCAGTGTTGCTAAGTTCACACTGAGTGACGTTCCTGTCATTTCATTTGATGCTGACAGTATGGTTGTAACCAGTGTCAATGAAGTGTTGAGAACAGACCTTGCCGGTATCGCTGATTATGCCTTCAATGAGGAAAATATCACAACGGGTATCAACGGCATAGCCCAAAAGAATCAAGTGGGAGTTATACCTTCATTCCAGTCGGGCAGTGTAGATTTCAGCGGTCTGAAAGATGGGAATACTATTCATGTGTTTTCTATGAATGGACAAGCCGTGCAGACGGTCAAAGTAGATGCGCAAGGCAATGCTACGGTGAGTCTCTCGCAACTGCCAAAGGGCATTTATATTATTAAAGCTCCATCCCAAAGTTACAAGGTAGTGAATAAATAGAGTAAAAACAAGATAGAATAAACCATATAAATAATAATAAAATGAGAAAAATTATACTTTCGTTGGTTGCTCTTGTCGCCATATCAATCCAGACAGGTGCACAGACATGGAAAATGATGGTCAACCATCAAGACGGTACTGTAGATACTATAGAAACTTCAGCAGTGAAAAATGTAACATTCGGTCCTGTGGACCAGAATGCAGATCAGGTGATCATCAAGGAAATATATAATGGAGGTTGTCCCACGGACAATGGTAGCGGCTATTTCCAGCGCGATAAAGGATTTGTGTTGTACAATAACTGTAGTCGGACCGCTATAGTCAATAATATGGCAGTGGCTTTTGCCACTCCGTATAATGCTGAAGGTACAAGTGGATGGAGAGATGATAATGGAAATCTGACTTATGCCTCAAAGGGATTCATTCCTGTTAATGATGGTATCTGGTATTTTCAGTCACCATTGATTCTTAAACCATATTCGCAAATTGTGATTAACGTAGCAGGTGCTATTGACAATACGCTGACTTATTCACAATCAGTAAACTATGCCAATGCAGATTACTATGCAATGTATGATCCGGAATCCGGATATGCTAATACTTTATATTATCCTACGCCATCCAATGTGATACCTACGGCACATTATCTGAAAGCGGTTCGTCTGGGGCAGAGTAATGCCTGGCCACTGAGTGTAACTTCGCCAGCACTGTTTATATTCCAGACCAAAGGAAAGACACCGGCGATATATGCCAATGATGTAGATAACATCACTTATGAACCAGGTAAGGCACAGACCAATATCTACAAAAATCTGAAAGTACCAAATGGGTGGATTATTGATGGGGTGGAAGTATATGCCTCCACAAAGTTAAGTAAAAGTATAAAGCGGTTTACATCAGATATCGATGGAGGTTATGTGGCACTTACCAACCAACTGGGACACTCACTATATCGTAATGTTGATAAGGCGTCAACAGAAGCATTGACAGAAAACAACGGTAAACTTGTCTATAATTATTTGCTTGGTGTAGGTAATTCTACAGATCCCAGTGGTATTGATGCTGAGGCTTCTATCAAAAAAGGAGCTCATATCATCTATCAAGATACCAACAACAGTACCAATGATTTCCATGAACGCCAGAAATTTTCTATTCGTGGAGAATAAAA
>DAIRCP010000197.1:0-1628 GCA_036796635.1 Prevotella sp.
GAATGTGAAGTATGTCACTTCTGCCGGCAGTACCCCTGCCACTTTCGCCCCCGCCACGACGGGACAGGGTATCTTCTTCCAGGATGCCAATGAGACCGTGACGTTCTCTGCTTATTATCCTTATCAGACATCGGCGGATAAGGCTACCTTACCGGGAACTGGCGGTGTTGTCACTGGAGCCAATACCCAGTCACAACCTACTGCCGCAGCCCAGTCTGCCTTCGATTATCTTTATGCCAGCGGAGCCACGGCGTCTAAGAGTCAGCCTAACGTAACTTTCAGTGGCGATAATCTGTTTAAGCACAAGATGGCGCGCCTGATCTTGGTATTGAAGACATCTGCAAATGACGGGTTTACAGCCGCTCAGGTGAATGCCTCAACAACAACCTTCAAGTTAGGTGGTCTCAAGCATGACGGTACCTTCAATGTCACCGATGGCGCTGCAGAAGCTACTACAGGTAGCGAAGTAGCTGACTGGGACATCACAAGTAATGTGAACAATGTCTCTAATTCTGAGGATGGTACCCGTACTTACACGATGATTCTCTATCCACAGACAGTTGCCGCCCCTCTTCCTTTCTCGGCCATCATCGACGGACAGACATTCGCCAACGCCACAGCTATCCAACCGGCTCTGCAGGCAGGTTATTCTTATACTTATACGATTACAGTGAAGAAATCGGGTCTGGTCATCAGTGGCTGTACCATCCAGGCATGGAACACGGGCACCAGTGGCAGTGGTGATGCCACCATGCAATAAGCAAACAGCCATCCCGAACAAGCGAGCGTCAGGTTCGGAGATACTACCTTATATATAAGGTGTAGCTGTAGGTGTCGCAACCTCCGGTGGCACAAAAGAAAACGAAATAGAAAAAGTATTGAAGTTATGAAGATAGAACGAAACTTTACTTATGCCCTGCTGGCAGGGGCATTGCTTCTTACCTCATGCAGCAGCGAGGACACCATGGACAACCAAGTGGAATCCTTGCCCGAAGGCATGTATCCGCTGACCCTTGCCACTACTATACAATCCGACATTCCAGCCACCAGAGTTACAGAAGATACCAGTGGTGAAAGTCAATGGAGCGGCGATGAAACCGTAAAAGTAAAGGTAGGCAGCGAAACCAAAGATTATAAAATGGATGCCAATGGGAATCTGACTGCAACGCAACCCTTTTATTGGACTTCCACCACCGAAACAAAGCAAGTTACGGCATGGTATCCTGCCGCTATCAGTTTTTCTGGCAACCTGCAAGACCAAAGTACTGCTGTGAAATACATGGCATGTGATGTTCTTAAAACAGACCAAACGGCGATTCCCTATATAACTACGACTAAAAGTTTAGAATTTAAGCATCAGATGGCAAAGATTATAGTGAACTTGTTTGAGAGTGATGGCAGCACGCCAATGACCAATGCAACCGCAGTACAATTTTTATGTGCAAATAATATTTCCTTCAGCGAGGGGAATATCACAAAAATAGACGATGCTACCGGTTATATTTCTCCCCTCAGAAGTGGCGATAACAGCAACTACAAGGCAATGATCATTCCGCAGGATATGAACGGAAAGCAATTCATATCTGTCACCTACGATGGTAATACTTATTATTGGAAGCCTAAGACCG
>DAIRCP010000198.1:0-1563 GCA_036796635.1 Prevotella sp.
CAGAATTCATCCCACAGTTTTTTTTCAGCCATTGGAGTCTGACAGTAATTCACCGTAGGCATATCACCTCTGAATATCGCCTGTCTTGATAGTCTCGTGATAGAAGGAAGCCATGCCAAAGATATATCTTTATGCGTCTGTACCCCCAGCTGTTCCAACCGTCTGTCCAGCACCAGATATTGCCAATAAGACATACCGTCAATCACCACCAAAGCCACCTTATCCATATGCCCATGTTTATAGGCAAGATGCGGTAAGATCTTATTCACCATTTTAGGTTTTAAGATATGCGATGATGTAGCCAGTCCGAAGTATTTTGTATCAATATACTGTTGGAAGTTCTCATTCAGAGAAGCTATTTTATCTTCCATCTTGTCATACCTGTCCTGACTGATAGCTTTTAGCAGCACTTGGCAGATAGCGTCCATCGTTTCCACATTGTCCCATGCAAGTGGTATCTTATCCAGTTCTGCAATCAACTCTGTTTCAGTCAGTCCATAGAGTTTTACAGCATCCTCCACCACCTCTTTAGTTTCTTTGGCGGAGAGATTATACATCTTCTTTTTTTGATAGATATAAGAAGCCATTGCGAAATTAGGTTTGGCCAAGCTCAGTTCGGTACCATCATAAGCAGGTAATATATCTGCCAGATTAAATGTATGGGCATCATATAAATTCTTTCTGATGTCAGGCAGTATGCAGTCTGTATCATCCATGATATAGCAGATTCGCTCGCTTGTACTTCTGTCAGTCAGTTCATACCGCACGCGTAGTTCCAGTGACGAACCGATGGGCAACAATAGCAAGCCGCAAGCCTTCAGTATAGCCTGTTGCACATCAGGCTGCTTGAGAAATCCGTCAGGATTACTCACTACACTCAGCCTCACACCTTCCCCGGTCAGCCTTTGTTCTATACGATGTACGAATTCATCCATCTATTCTTATAGTTAAAATATGGTTTACGTCAGGCACCACACTTCTGCCCTTTGCGAACAGATCGTTCCAATATTCTTTCTCAGCATCCAACTTCCGCAATTTGCCTTGACGAATATTCTCGATACCTATTCTGTTTATTCTGTTAGCAGCATGTTGCAGTGCATTCAGTTTTTTTTCAGCCCTGTCCTTCACACCATTCAGTATGTCGGTTTCCATGCGGTGATACAGTATATGGAGATTATTAATTAGCGCCTTGTTATCATCAAATGTTATTGAGTCGTCACATTTCCGTACGAAATGGAAACTATCTTTTACCTGCACCAGCCTGTTCCATATATCATTACCATAAGGCGCAAACACCCTGCCATTATACGCCACGAACTGAGCAGAATAAGCAGTTTTGGAATCATATCCGTTTTTAGCAGATACTTTCCAGAGCGTAAGGTAACCGGGAGTATCCTCTCCATGCTTTGACTGGATGACCGGAATAACCGACTGCGTATTGCCGTCCACTTCATCCAGTATCCTTTTCACCACAGGATGCTGGAGTGTCAGATATTCCGTATCAGGATAATCACCCTGTTTACTGGAATCGAAACTAGCATTGACCCGCAGTCCATTCGCCTG
>DAIRCP010000199.1:0-1545 GCA_036796635.1 Prevotella sp.
GTCCGCAGATGAAGATAGACGCGATGAACACCGAACGGTGGTTTATCGACTGTGGCGATGACGACTTTACACTCGAAGGCAATATGGATCTTGTCAAAGTATTCAGAAGCCGTGGCGTTCGTCATCAGTTTCGTGTGAGAGACGGCGCCCACAACTGGGATTATTGGCGTCCTGCTCTCGTAGAGGCTATCTTAAACGCCTTCCCGATGTCTTACAACTCTAAATTTCATTAATACCTTTATCATTACCATGTCAGTTGATTCCCATCTTAGTTAATAAAGCAGCCCTAAGACAGGTGAATCTTCTGACATTTTCAAGTGCTTATATACTTTTGTTTATCAAACACTTGTACCAATTATTATTAATAATGCTGCGAATTTAAAGACTATGAAAAAAATTTTATCTCTTGCAGTAGCCCTGATGGCTACAGTCAGTATGCACGCCGTAACCGAATTCACCGGTTTCACCATGGGCACACCACAAACATTTGCCCAGTGGGCAGGTGAGTTCAAGGATGTACCCGGAGAGGATTTTGATGCCACCGCCTACGATTATGTATGGGTGAAGTATTCCGGTTTTACCGGCGGAGCCCAGTTTACTTGTACTTACAATGAGTGGAAGTCCAAGCAAAGTTGGGGTGATGTATTCGATGCCGCATCCACTCCTATATCGGGTGAGTCAGGTATCGCAGCCGTCAAGCTCGACAAGACCAGTAAGTATGTTACCGGTAATGCGCAAACCGATGGTAAATATATAGGCGATATCTATGCCAAACATATCCGTCAGTTGTCTGTGCAGGCCACAGCCGCTGCCGGTGCCACTATCACCATCTTAGGTGTCTATTTCGGTACAGCAGATGAGTACAAGGCAGCTGCCGGCATCTCTACCAAGAATCATGTGCTGCATATCCATACCCCTAAAGCAGGTGATAACGGATGGGATTATCAGTTGGTAGGTAAGCTCTCCAGTCCTCTGAAAGCCGGCAATACCTATACCATGACGATGAAGGTGAAGTGTTCAGAAGCCTTCAGTGTTGACTTTTGGCCCAACGACGGTGTAGCCTATCCTGACACTAAGACGATGTATCTGCAACCATTGTCAGCCACCACAGGCTGGACAGAAGTTACCTCCACCATTGCTCCAACAGATTATGATATTAACAATTTGTTATACTCGTTCGGTAAGCTCAACGGCGATCTTTATGTAGATGATATCAAGGTAGTGGATGCAGCGGGCAACAAACTGATGGACAGTACATTCGATATAGACTACAGCGGATGGACCATAAATGGTTCAGCCACAGTGGAAATGCTCGAGCAGGAAACGGGTTCCTCTACAGGCATCACCACTTATAACGCCTCTCCTGTTTCAAGCCCGGCAGCATATAATATGCAGGGACAGCGTGTAAAAGCCAATGCCAAAGGTCTTATTCTGATGAACGGAAAGAAGTATTTGAATAAGTAATATGGATATTTCCTAAGACATTTAATATAACAATCATGAAGAGACAATTATTCAGCAGTCTGTTTGCCATGTTATCAGTTG
>DAIRCP010000200.1:0-1507 GCA_036796635.1 Prevotella sp.
TCTTCTTACCCAGCGAGGTGTTATTTCCACTAAAATAGAAGAAGTATTTCCATCCGTCATCCATCCATTTCTCTTCGATGCATGGAGCCCATGCATTACCGTCACTCCAAGAGACATCGTTGCCACTTTGAAGATTGAGTATGGTACCTTCGTTGGTAAAGTGTACAAGGTCGGGTGAGGAGAAGGCATCAAAGGTATATCCGCCCCAACCGCTATAACCGTCAGTTGTGGGATAGACATAGAAACATCCTGTCTGCTTGGAGAAAAGGACTTCAGGGTCAGCATGAAAAGATGGGAGGATAGGATTGGCATCGGCCTCAACAGTGACAGCATAAGTCTTTGAACCCGCAGTATTGGTAAATGTATAATTCACTGCACCTGCCGAGAAGTCCTGTTCGCCCAGCGGAGTAACTGTAGTGCCATAGTTTCCATAGAGTTGTGGGTCGAATTTACTGATATCTGTACCATTCTCCACAGGAATAAATATTGTAGAAGTACCTATTTCGAGATTGTTCTGTTTGATATTAATATTGGTGGCACCTTTGGGGGTATATGCCAGTGCTGATGTGGGATAAGCCGCCATAAGTGCTGCCGTCTCTTGTGCTGTCAGAGGGATGACAGTTCCATGACGCGGAGTGAATGATCCACTGGTGGCGGTATTCTGAACATAAGTAAAGGTATTGAGATCAGGACTGGAACAGAACTGGTAATAACCACTGGTATAACAGTCATACATCATAATCCAAGAATCTTTATTGATAAGCTTGAATACTCCTACACCCTCAACAGCCACAGAAGTCTGTTGAAGTGTTCCTGTCGGTGCGCTCCACTGTGAACCCGGAGCCTTACCCGGTTCAGCAGTAAGACGTTTGGCAGTCACCTGACAGATACCACCCGAACCTTCATTCTTGTAGAAAGCATGGTAAAGACTGTCATCCTCATTATAGACGATGTCCATATCTATCGTAGCAGAACCGCGGTCGTAGAGATAGGTAGGCTTGTCGATAAGGTCGGTGAAGTCGTCGTTAGCATAACAATAGTAGTCTTTGTCATAGCTGATCGTTCCGTCGTTGGTGAGCAGTGAGAAATAGACCATATAACGGCCTTTGGTACCGTCGTTGTTCTCATAGTCTGGATCCCATATCGTCTCAGGTGCCCATACGCGGGTGACATTTGCGAAATTAGTTCCGGCATATTTTGTAGGGAAATTCACTGTAGAATGTGTCCAGTTGATAAGGTCTTTCGAACGCATCATCACGATACCACGGTTGCTCGCCCATCCTTTAGAAGACATCATATCCGTGATAACCATGTAGAAATAGCCATCCTTTCCACGGAGTATATGCGGATCTCTCAATCCCTTCATGATACTCACGCTATCGGCGCTGACTACTCTGTTTCCATTATTCAGTACAGTGTAATTATAGCCGTCAGTAGACAGAGCGTAATAGAGATTTTCGTTGCTGTTACTAGGGAAGAAGACGAACATATAATTCGTATATGGTTC
>DAIRCP010000201.1:0-1500 GCA_036796635.1 Prevotella sp.
TTACGATATAATGCATTTTATCTATCATACTGAAAGACAAAATTATATAAAGTTAGTATAATTGTAAGTACAGTAGAAGCAAAAAAATAGCGGGGCAGCTATCCTCACGGATAGACTGTCCCGCCTCCAAATTTATTGGAGAGAGAGAATTTATTTGATTATCTTGTTTGCGTGAACATACTTCACAGGAGTCTTGCCGGCGAAGTTGGCAGTCATGCTGTACTTCTTGGCTTTGGCCACTGCTTTGTAGATGGCAGCACTGGATGTGGATGACAGTACAAACTGGTCCTGTACATAAGCTATTGCACCGTCACTTGTGTGGTAAGCCAATGCGAATGAATATGTACCGTCAGCTACCTTGCTGGCAATATTGGCGATGCCTAATGTAATTAGGTCTGAAGCATAAACTTCACTACCGCTGTACTTATCACCTGTGTCATCATATTCCACGGTGATGGTGTTGTCACTGTTAACAGTAAACAGCAGACCTTCACTGTTATCACCTGCCCAAGGGCTGATCTTGAAGTGAGTAGCATCGCTTTCGCTCTGATAGAGCACAGCGTCTACAGTTCCTTCGTACACACCACCAGCTTTGCTGGATGTGTAATCCTTGGTTGTATAGGTATACTTACCTGTACCTACGGTCTTCCATTTGTCAGGAGTGTAGCGGCAGAGAGCCGTTCCAGAACTGATGGAGTCCTTGTCTATGAATGATACGGCAGCGATGGTATAGAGGCCGCTTGCAAGTCCGCTGGTAGAGAATGATACCTGACCGCTTGCAGTGATTGTCTGAACACCCTCGTATGTACCTGCCTTGATGGCAGCCAGATCAGCATCAGATACGCTGGAACCCTTCACCAAAGCTACGTTAGCGCTGGTAGCATCTGCACCGAGTGTTACGGTAGATAAGAATTTGCTTCCGGAGATATTGGTGAGCAGACCGTCATAGCTTACGCTTACACTTCCGTCTTTACGGTCTACGCCATCAAGTACGATAGTCTCTACACCGTCACCGAATGAGCCCCAACCGCCATTGTATGCGATGTAATATACGATAGGAATAGTGATGACACCATTCTTCTCGTTGTAAGAACCGTAAGCCTTGTCATATTCACCGTCTTTCTTGCCTTTGAGTACACTATAGTAATAGTTGTGGTCGCAGGCGAATACCTCAGCATTGTAAGTGCTGTTCTTATAACCTGTATCTGTAGGATCCATTGTCACGATGCCAGTTGAGGAATCGTAATCCAACGTTACATTCACACCATACATAATCTTGTCTATGCGGAACTGATGCTTGTTTGGCGTAATCATGTTGTCGCGCTTATAGATCTTAACGCCTGGGTCTGTACCGCTCCAGAACTGACTATAGTTGTAAGTGGCTGTACCTGCAGAATTCACAGCTGTCCATTTTCCCCAGTCAGTCACCCCGGCTGTGAATGTGAATGAAGAACTGCCGTAAGCTGTTGTATAGTCCACATTATCAATGGCAACAGTGAT
>DAIRCP010000202.1:0-1482 GCA_036796635.1 Prevotella sp.
TATTGTTGAGATGCAGCCTATCTTATTCAAAGATACTGCAAAAATTCGATTAAGCAAACTGTCCTCCCCTAAAATAAGTTGAATATAAAAACAACTTATAAGATGGAAAAAACAAAAGATGAAGATGTAGTCAATCTGCAAGAATTAGCATTGGCACGCAAAAGAAACAGAAGTAGATTCACTGATGAAGAAAAACAAGCAATTGTTGAAGCAAGTCTTGTGAGGGTGGAATGAAAGCTAAAAGTGGTATGAATGAAGAGCTAAGAGATGGGCGGTACCGTCATTCATCCTTTGACTTGGTAGGAATCATCAGCCAGAATGTACTGCCTTTACCTAATTCGGAGCGCACTCCGATTCTTCCGTCTGCTTTCTCCACAATTGCCTTGCAGATACTCAGTCCCACGCCAATGCCCTGCGTAAATGTATCTACCTTCTCAAAATGCCGGAATATCCGTTCACGGTTTTCGGGGGCGATACCTATACCCGTATCTTTTACACATACAAACAGATTGCCTCTTCTGAACATATAATTCAATGTGATAGTACCATGAGGCGTAAACTTATCGGCATTCATCAGCAAGGTGACTAGCACCCATTTCAGTTTGACGGCATCTATGCAGACATTCATCTCACCATGGTTATTACACACCAGTCTGACACCCTCGTGCAGACGGGGGCGAACTGATTCCGCCACGCCACAGATAAAGGACGACAGCTCTATCTGCTTCCTATTGAAAGTCAACTCCCCATTTTCTATAATAGACAGCAGAAGGATATCATCCACGATACGTGCAAGCATATCAGAATTCTTACGGATGATATTCAGGAAATTATGCTTCTCATCCTGAGGCACATCACTGTCCAGCAGCTCCACAAATCCCACGATGGCATTCAATGGTGTGCGTATCTCATGACTCATATTCTGGATGAAAGCTGTTTTTATCCTGTTGGACTCCTCTGCCTGTTCACGTAGCTTATTAGACTTTTCCAGCGTATGGCGCTCTACTTCATTTTCAGTCATAATACCCTTCATCTGGTAAAATCGACTACAAACCGGAAATGTATACAGCAGGACGACGGAAAATGCCAGCATGCTGAAAAACAAGCAGATAATGTATATGCGATAACCTTTTCCCGCATTCATGTACAAAGTAATCAGCATGACGAACGACAGGATTAACAGAATCGTAAGGCATACAAGTGATATAATTAATTTTGTCTTCGGCTTAACATTCATCGTTTTTTCTAATAAAAATTCATTATATTCATCATTCTGTTCCGTTACTTTGCAAGTAATGGAAGGCATCATATCTGATAAAATTAAGATTACTAGTCTCTTGGTCAATCCATGGTATTGAGGGAGTGGCAAGAGAATTTTAGCATAAAAAGAAATCTCCCCCATTCCATAAGAGTGGGGGTTTAACAACTCTATTCTTATTTAGTACAAGTATTATATCACTAAAATTAAAGATGTTTTCTTTA
>DAIRCP010000203.1:0-1411 GCA_036796635.1 Prevotella sp.
TGCCTGCCTTGAGCATAAAGATGCCGATGGCATCATCCTTCTGCCATTGACTGCCGACAGCACGGGTAAGGATACCGCTCGTTACCTGAAGCGGTACTTTTTGGTTAATAGCCACCTGAGTGACTTCCTCGCTGCCACAGGCTGACATCAGCATGACAGGCAGGGCGAACAAAACTAGTTCTTTTACTTTCATCTCCTTATTGTTTTTTAATTGTTTATACGATTGATGACTCACGCTATCGCGTCAGTGTATGTTCACATCCCCATTATCCACCACCGTCCAGTCATGGATGCTGGCATGGATGCCGGCATCACTGGACAGCGTGAGTGTGGCATTGAGGACAAGCGGGTCCAGCGTGCCAACGCTGAAGTTCTTCAAGGCATCTGTGATGTCGCTGGTAACGGTCTCTGCTGTGCCATTGGTCATCATCACATTCACCGTGAGTTGCTGTTTCTCCGCTGTATCGACGCCCAGCAGGCGGATGGTGGCGGTAAGCACAGACTGAGGAGCGGCGGTGGCCCGGGTGGAACTGCCGGTACCGAGCACAAAAGAGGGATGAAGGGTATGGCCAGTGGTAGCTGAGAGATGACCTGTAGAGAAATCCACAGAAGAGGCTACGCCGGTGAGGGTGGATGAAGTGGTGGATATGCGCCGTTCATCTCCTGCTGACAAATACAGTGTCAATATCAGCTGACGGGTATATTGCTTCATCGGCAGGGTGACATCGAGCTGGGCATCAGCCTGAATATCCAGCGTATCTGTGGCGGCGAAGAAATTATCGGGCGTGGGATCGAGACTCCCATCGGTCTGAGTGCCTACCGTGGCTGTGGTCCCGCTGACTGTGAATCCTGCAGGATTATTATATGCCGAGAGGAACTGCTTTCCCGGAAAGAAAAGAGAACCGAAGACATTGGTTGCTCCTGTGACCGTCTGCTCCTCACTGCCAAGCCGCAGTACATAAGTGAGAGGCAGCACCGCATCAGAAGAGTGACCGTCCCATGTCGTAGTGACTCTCACTGCACCCTGCTGGGGATGCCCTGTATGGAAAAGGTCATCCTTTACGCAACCGGACAGCAGCAGTAATGCAAATAACCATATCGGGAATTTCATCTTGTTCATTGCTTCTATCTTTATATTCGTTTTCATTGTCCTAGAATCCAAACCAGCGTCGCACCCAATTGGTTGACGCCCCAATAATTGGTATGATCGCTATTCTGATACACTCTGACACCGTCGGAGACCGTCTATGAATCGTAATTGAATCGAGTGTACCCAATAGAAAAATGAAGGTCTATTGCCAGGGTCGGTGTGACCTGCTGCATGTATCCTCCGGTGATACCGCAACCATGGAAACTGCCCTGTCTGCCTGTTTCGTCAAATTTGAGATTGACCTCTCCTGTATGATACATC
>DAIRCP010000204.1:0-1404 GCA_036796635.1 Prevotella sp.
GATGTATCATACAGGAGAGGTCAATCTCAAATTTGACGAAACAGGCAGACAGGGCGATTATTATGGTTGCGGCATCACAGGAGGATACATCCAGCAGATCATGCCGTCATTGTCGCTCGACCTCCATTTCTCTATTGGTTATACCCGTTTCAATTACGATACATATCATGTAACAGCTGGCACCAGAGTCTATCAGCAGAGTGATCATACTAATTACTGGGGCTTGAACCAATTGGGCGCAACGCTGGTTTGGATATTAGGAAAATAATCATAAAGACAGAAGCAATGAACAAAATAAACTTTTCAATCTGCTTGTTTGCAGTTCTGTTGTTATCAGGATGCGTCAAGGATGAACTCTTCCATACAGCCCATCCAGCTCAAGGAGCGGTGAAGGTCACCACCACATGGAGCGACTGCTCATCCCAAGCCACATTGCCATCCAGTTACGTATTGCGCATAGGCAGTGAAGAGCAGACGGTGACAGGATATACCAATATCTTCAGTACCCTTTTACAACCTGGTGAACAGTCGTTACAGGTATTCAATAAGCCAGATGGCATGATAGTCGATGGAGTCACGGCTACAGTCGGCACCCTTGCTGACGGAACCCTCAATCCCACTCCAGGTTATCTCTTTGCAGCCTCTGATACACTCAGTATCCAGGCAGACGACACACTCAGCGTAACAGAACCCATAAAACAGTACACCCGCACATTGATATTGTATCTTAATCTCTCCGAAGGGGATGAGCGGCGTATAGCAGGTACTGCGGCTATCCTTGATGGAATAGCTTCGGCTGTCAATCTGGTCAGCGGTCAGCTTACGCTATCCTCATCACAGACCATCCATCCCGTTTTCGTGTTAAGCAGTAGTTCTGCCACCCGGGGTAGTGCCTCTGCCCATCCTGTGCTTACCACCTCCGTCCGTATGTTAGGTTTCATCCCCGGAGTGGAAATTCTGCTCAATATAGATGTCACTTTCACCAATGGCACCACTCAGACCATCACTGCCAATATGACCGATGCCGTCAAGGATTTCAACAATGGTGGTACATCGCCACTTGTCCTTGATGCCACGCTCACACTTCCTGCCGAGGGAGATGTGAATGCAGCCATCACCGACTGGACAGTGGTGGACAATGGAGATGTGTACATACACTGACGCAATAATATGAGTCATTAAGTATATAAACAATTAAAAACAATAAGAACATGAAAGTAAACAAACTAGTTCTGCTCGCCCTGCCAGTTATGCTGTTATCAGCCTGTAGCAGCGAGGAAGTCACTCAGGTGACTAACAATCAGAAAATACCGCTTCAGGTAACGAGCGGTATCCTTACCCGTGCTGCTGGCAGTCAATGGCAGAAGGATGATGCCATCGGCATCTTTATGCTCAAGGCAGGCA
>DAIRCP010000205.1:0-1285 GCA_036796635.1 Prevotella sp.
GATATACTTTGCATACTTCTCTTCAAACTGGGCCACACGGCTGCCCAGCAGATACCAACCGCTATCCACCGTATTCTTTACAGCATCCTGTATTTCTGCCAGATGCATATCCGTAACTTTCTTCAGAGACAAATATTCTATCATTATGCCTAATACATTATTATAGAATAGAACAAATACGAGGGATTACAAATTCCACTCGTATGTGTCATAACAAACACCTCTGCCGCCATATCCCTCTTTGTGAGCTATCAGGCCTTCATTGATGACACTCCCCTGCTCCTCCGTAGAACTGCCGAAGTCGAGATAGGGATAGTCGGGATAATCATGATACATAATCTGATCATAGATTGCTTCCATCGCGCCATATTCTTTTCCTTCCGCATTAGTGGAACTGTACTGTCCGTGTACCACCTGTTGCGTGATATAAAAAGTCAGGCCGCAGATAATATGCCCGTCCTTATAAGCATTATACTGGATAATTTCTTTGGGGAAACGGGACTTAAGCAGTTCTATCTCCTGCAGCGTATGAACAGGTTTAGCATCAAAGCGCTCCTTGAGATTGGCATCCAGCACATTCCAGAACTCCGCCAGGCTGGCATCGCGCACTACCGTCACACCGTTCTCCCGGGCTTTTTTCAGTCTGCGAAGATGATCCTTACGCCATTTCAGGTGCTGCTGCATAAAGATGGTCGTACCGATATTGCGCAGTGCCAGTCGTGCATGGCATTTCCAAAAGATGGCATAGAGGTCTTCCTCCGACGGATGAAGATGATAAATCCAAGGGATAGGACGATAATATACCTTTGTAAAACCTGCCAACTTGAGATACACATTCAGTGCCTCAAAGAGTTCACAGGTGTCGGCTATCGTCACGTTGATGTCCATAATCAGTCCACCGTAAGTAAGACCATAATGAGAGTATAATTCAGTACCTACCTGATGAGCAGGAAGCAGCGAGTGCAACTTCCCATTTTTATAAAACATGAGCGAATAGTCATGGAAGCGGTCTGCATGATAATCCATATACCCCCTATTAAATAAAAATGTGGCATTTCTTGCTTTTGCCACATACTTATTCCATTCTTCCTGCTGTTCAGCCGTATATCTTCTTACTTCAAACATGCTAGATAGTCCAGATAATCTTCGTATTCACGTATATAATCCTCTTCCAGAAACGGGTCTTCAGCCAGCACCAGACATACTGCTCCGGATGAGAAATCATCCAGTGTACGCCACACATTGGTATTAACAAGAAGTCCCTGATAAGGATGATTCAAAAGAA
>DAIRCP010000206.1:0-1270 GCA_036796635.1 Prevotella sp.
TGGATAACCAGACACTTAGCTGCTCTGTGGGTTATAAATATGTTGACTGCAAATACGGAAGGCAGTATGAAGAACAGGGCGCAGCACAGATACTCAGTACTGAGGCCACCGGATATAATCATGAAATGAAATCGACCGTGATATATTCATGTGATTTGAAGAAAGCCGGACAAATTGTTTTGGCTGCAAATGTCACTGGTGAGAAATACGATACACGGTATAGTGGCACACAGGAGATTGAGCAACAACTCAATAAGTGGTATTCTTATTTTTCCGTGGGGTACAGCCATCGATTCAGTAAAGTTCTCTCTTTTTCCACAGATTTGGCACTTATGGATCACCATACTGAGATAAATGGCGAGAAAGACCATGCTTCCATGTTTCTGCCTTCACTGGATATTTCCATTCATCAGAAATCATTCGGTCGCCTAGACTTCAGCTGGAACACCGTTTATATCAATCCGCCGATTGAATGGAAGAGCAAACTGTCACAACAGGTCTATTCATACGAACAGTTACGGGGAAACGAGTCACTCCCACATTATGTGGCCTACAGACCATACCTAAACTACAGTAAAGAATGGGGCAACTTTCTGATGAATGTCTACGCAGGCAGTATGTTTTCATCCAAAAGCATCAGAGACAATTTCTATGTGGAAGACAATCAACTGATTCATAGTTATGCAGTCAAGGGTTCTTATTACCAGGTGCTCGGCGGATTGCGGGGAACTGTATTTGCATTGGACAGGCACCTTCAGATATCAGGCAGCATGACGTATAATACATGGAAATTGAATGATGCCGCCAAGAGCCATTTGAATGGATGGAACTATGGATGTGATGTATTATACAATCATGGCGATTTCTCCTGGTCAGCCTATTACTATTCCAGAAGAAATCTCTATGGAATAACCCAGTCAGAATATTACAAGATTCCCGCTACCTATGGAGCTACGATGTCATATTCCAGTGGCAATTGGTATATGGCGCTGGAAATCACCAATATCTTCAGTAAGAATTCATATAAGCAGGCATTCATTGATTCTCCGGTATATACCTCGCGTGCAAATATGCACAGTAAGGACTATTATCCGTCACTCAATTTCACATTAGCCTATAACATGGATTTCGGACATAAGAAATTGGAAAAGGATGATTCGGAAAATATTGATAAGACCATCAATTATGGCATTCTACATGCGGAATAAGAGATAAACCTTAATCCCGCAACTTAGTACGTGATTTATTACTATCAAAATTTATAAGTCTC
>DAIRCP010000207.1:0-1243 GCA_036796635.1 Prevotella sp.
GTGTTGAACCAGGACCTAATGTGTGGATTTGTCTTGGACAGAACGATATGGTTGCGGCTTATGATATAGACTGCGATGGGAAGTCAGAGGTTATTATTCGTTCATCGGATGGTACCAGATTCTGGAACTCAGCAGCAGGTACATGGGGAAAATATCCGTTCGGGAAGGAAAATCCTGATGTTGACGGTGACGGTATAGTGGATTACAAAAGCCGTACGGATAAGAATCCACCATTTTATATATCAGTAATAAATGGTATGACCGGAGAAGAAAAGACATCAGCAGAACTGAAATATAGTGAGGTGAGTGATGGAGTGGATAGTTATGGCCGTAATAACCGTTCTTCATATATGACCGATAACTATGGTGCCGAGTATGCTTTTATGGGCGGCGGTTTTGCCATCTGTTATGATGACGGAGTTCACCCTTCTGTGGCAATGAAATGTTTGGACCGCACCACAGACGGCACGCATCATGATTATGTGTTCTATTTCGGCTACGACTGGAAAGACGGAAAGTATTCAAACTTTCATCATTATTATACATGGAGCCGTAACGACAAAAAACCATGGCCTGCAGAATTTCACGGCAACAGAGTATGTGATGTAGATGGAGACGGCATTGATGAGATTATACCTGGCGGTTTCGCTGTAAACACGCATAAAGGGATGGTGAACAGTGCCGCCATAGGTCATGGTGACCGTTTCCGCATCAGCGACATAGATCCTAAACGTCCCGGTCTTGAGGAGTTTGCCATACAGCAGTCAAGTTTATTGGGACAAGTACTGTATGATGCTGCTACAGGTAAGCATATCAAGGATTGGTACCTCTCGTCAGTGTTCGATGTAGGGCGAGGCGAATGTATGGATATCGATTCCACGCATCTGGGATATGAAATGTATAGCTTGATTTCAGATTATGTGTACGACTGTAATGGTAATATTATCAGCGGACTTACGCACCAATATCCCTGTGAAGGGATATGGTGGACTGGAAATCTGTTGCGGGAATCGTTCTCTTCATCAGGAGGCAACGGTTATAATACAGGCGCCATAGTTTCTGATGCCAATGGAGGCAGATTGGTGCAGTTCTCAAGGGAAAGTAACTGGAATATACATGCCGGTTGGGCTGTACGTCCCGCTTTCTTTGGCGATATAATCGGTGATTGGCGTGAAGAGGTAGTGCTGCTGAAGAATCCGGGCGGTCAGAATATAGGACTTGTCGGATATACTACAGACAATGC
>DAIRCP010000208.1:0-1211 GCA_036796635.1 Prevotella sp.
GGTTGCCAGTCACCATCGAATGCCATATTTGTCATCAGTTCCACAAGGTTGCCCATTTCTTCCTTCGTGTAATCACGATAATATTCGCGCATAAAACCGAAATACTGTTCCCTCACACAATTGTTGGGAATGACCATTTTCAGCATATCACCGCGTACTGCCCCGATGGTCAACAGACCGTAATAGAACAGCAGACTGTTGTAATTCTCCTGATTGGCTATCTTGTCAGCAGGGAATGAGGTTTTGATATTGGTATATAGATAGCCCTTGGCCTCTATCTCCTGCAAGGTGCTCATGCGCTCGTTGGAACCTGTGGCCTTATCCAGACGCACAAACATCTTGAGTTTGCTGTAGTCCGTGCGGATATTCTTATCCACCATTTCCTTGGGTGCATGATGATAAATCATCTGATTCTTCAGATAATAGTATGTCATGTCACAGTTGAATATCTTCGGGTTATCCAGACAATCTTCTGCAAAGCAGTAATTGTCATACCAGGGGCGCATCTCCTCTATCATCTGCTCGACATCACCCTGCAGTTTCCCATTCTCCTGATAATACTGGAACATGGTGCGCACATCCTCTTCATCGAAACCAAGCATGGCATTGAACCGCGGGTCGCTGCTGATGCCCCAGTCTATATTGTAGCCACTCGTCGCGTCGTCCAGCGTCACGGGGCTGACGCCCATCATGAAGATGCGGTCAAACATGCCCTTAAACTGCTTGAAGTATTCCCGATAGAAGCCACTCTTATGAGTCAACTCCTTGAATACATCCTTGCCCTGTTCGCTCTGTACCACATTGGTGAAATTGTCATATTCATCAATGATGAGATATAACTGTGCATGAGTTCGATCTGCTGCTGCCTCAATATAGGAGAGTTTTGCTTTCGCACTTTGAATACCTAATATGTCTTTTTCGAAATCAGCATCATAATACTTCGCATATCTACGGGAAAAATCATCAATTCTGATACAGCAGTATTCATTGAAGCTGTCCATCAGGTCCTGTCCGGACATGGATGCACCCGCCTTGGAGAAGTCGAAATACATCACCTGAAAACCGTTTTTCAGTTCCGTGGGATGGCTGCCTATCCAGAGATTGCCGAAGAGGGTGTCAAATTCGTCTTCTGCATTGACGTCATAATAGGCCTCCATCATACTCAGGAATACGCTCTTGCCAAAGCGGCGCGGGCGTATCAGAAACAGATA
>DAIRCP010000209.1:0-1102 GCA_036796635.1 Prevotella sp.
GGCAGTCAATGGCAGAAGGATGATGCCATCGGCATCTTTATGCTCAAGGCAGGCAGTGCCAGTATCAGTGAGAGTGCAGTCAATCGCAGGTACACCACATCCGACGGAAGTACCTCTTTCGCAGCTACTTCGGATCAGACCATTTATTATCCCATAGACGGTAGTCAGGTGGATTTCGTGGCCTATTATCCGCAGCAGA
The DNA here is from genome assembly GCA_036796635.1 of Prevotella sp. Taxonomy (GTDB): domain Bacteria; phylum Bacteroidota; class Bacteroidia; order Bacteroidales; family Bacteroidaceae; genus Prevotella. Next base: position 200 of record DAIRCP010000209.1, read on the forward strand.
CGCTTACTGATGGTGTGATGACACTGGATGTGAGCAGTCAGTCCAGTCTCCCCGCCATTGATGTGATGTATGCCGAGACTGCCAGTACCACTGTTGCGCCATTGGACAAAGACCATCCTCAGGTGGCCTTCAATTTCTCCCATCGCCTCACCAAACTGGAACTCACCATTGCACCGGGCAAAGGTCTTCAGGCTTCAGACCTGAAGGGACTGAAGGTGGAACTTACCAATCAGCGTACCTATGGTAGCTACTATCCCCTCATTGATGGTATAGACATAGCAGCCACCCCGGTACAGACGGTTGTCCTGAATACCAATGCCGGTGGCACCGCATCTGAAGCCATCCTGCTGCCAGCCACCTCAGCCACCGATATCAGTCCGGTGGTGCCGGGCAGGGAACTTCTGTTCACCCTGGCAGCCACAGGAGAAGTGTTCCGTTGGGCTATTCCTGATACGAAGTACTTCGATCAGGGCGACCGCAACATATACAATATCACCATCAATCGTACAGGCGTGGATGTGACAGCCACCATCAGCGACTGGAACACAGAGAACGGCGGAGATGTGAATGCCAATTAAACAGCGTATAAACGATAAAAACAGATAGACAATGAAAACAATGATTTATTTTCTTGCAGCCTCTGCTATGATGCTCAGCGCCTGCAGCAGTGAAGACAACACCGTAGTGAACAACGGACCCGTAGAAGCCCAGATTACCGCTAACATCGGAGGCCCGCTTACCCGTGCGGCTGACCAGACATGGACGGCCAGTGATGCCATCGGCGTAAGGGTTACCGGCGTAAATGGTACTACAGAAGGTATCACCAGTACCATGCAGACGCTCTATCAGAATGTGAAGTATGTCACTTCTGCCGGCAGTACCCCTGCCACTTTCGCCCCCGCC
>DAIRCP010000210.1:0-1092 GCA_036796635.1 Prevotella sp.
CCACACTGCAGAAGTCTATCTGCTCCTTGGTCTGTGCATCTATTACTACCACCTTTACATCACCGGAAGCCGGCATCTCATATTCATACTCCCGCTCATCACCCTGCCCGATTTTGATTTTTGGTGTGGTATCCGTTATCTTGTCATGGTGATACACCTGTACGATGATACGTCTCTCCTGTAAGAACAGCGAGTCATTGTCTACAGCGGCTTTCAGTTTCACGGTAAAGTAATTTCCTGTCACCTCTTTGAGCATCTGTTTGTTGGTGATGGATATGTGCAGCGCTTCTATAGTCTGTTGCTGCGTAAACTCATACACAGGGATGATACATTCCTGCGGTGTCATGCCGCCATGCGCATATCCGTAAGGTCCTTTCGTAATAAATGGCTTATCTGTCTTGGCATAATACTGCCAGGCACTGCCCAGAAAATCAAACTTCCGCTCTATCATTTCATCCTGCCCAGACAGTCTGTCCGCAGCCGTTGCGAATCTCTCCTCCACCTTGTCAGCACCCTTGGGAACAGGCATCTTGTCAGCCTCATCCAGTTTACCCGTTATCACGAAACCATGATCAGTAGTCAGTACCACCTTTTGATACCCCAACTGGAAAATCTCGTGTATCCATTTGGTCAAGAGTTCTTCATAAGCATTGATGTCCTTGAGAGCAGCCATCTGCTTTTTCTCTCCAACTTGGTCTATATCGCCGAAGAGCAGTACCAGATGATTGGCAGTGATACCGGAGTTCAACTTTTCCAGTTGCATGACCTGCACATCAGGGAGCATCTCCTGCAGATGCTGATATCGCTTCACGGCATTCACTTCCACACCGTCACATCCGAACAGTGCGCTCATCCCATTTTCAGTCACGGATGGCAGCATGGCAAAAGCCGTTGTCTTGTTCAGTTGACCGTTCACCTTCTTTGCCACCGTCTCAGCTATTTCCAGTCGCAGACCGTCGCAGACTACGACGGCTGTGCGCCCTGCATCAGCAAAGGCATTCAGAATCACATTCTTCTGCGTAGGCATGTAATCGCCAGTGAATGTAAACCATTTGCCGAGCAGTTCCTTATTATATTGTTCATACAACTCCT